>NZ_JBEXSJ010000007.1:0-277716 GCF_040613535.1 Kribbella sp. NPDC006257 | reverse complement strand
ACGGGGCTACTCGGGGCGAGCGGGTGAGCTTCGCCGTACGGGGCTACTCGGGGCGAGCGGGTGAGCTTCGCCGTACGGGGCTACTCGGGGCGAGCGGGTGAGCTTCGCCGTACGGGGCTACTCGGGGCGAGCCGGTGAGCCTCGCCGTACGGGGCTTCCCGGGGCGGGCGCGTGAGCCTTCGCCGTACGAGGCTACTCAGGCCGGTCGGTGTTGCGGCGGCGCAAGTAGCGTTCGAACTCGGCGGCTATCGCGTCGCCGGACGCTTCAGGGAGGTCCGTCGTTTCGCGTTGTTCCTCCAGCGACGCGACGTACTCGGCGACCTCGGGGTCTTCTTCACTGAGTTCGTCGGCGCCGCGTTGCCAGGCGCGGGCGAGTTCCGGGAGATCGCCTTCGGGAATTGGGAGGTCCAAAAGGGCCTCGATCTTGCCGAGGAGGGCGAGCGACGCCTTCGGGCAGGGGGTGCCGGCGATGTAGTGCGGGATCGCGGACCAGATCGAGACCGACGGTACGCCGAGGGTGCCGCAGAGGTCGGCGAAGACGCCGGTGATGCCGGTGGGACCTTCGTACGTCGACGGCTCCAGGCTCCAGGACGCCGTCAGCTCCGGGTCGGACGACGATGCGCTGACCGGGATCGGCCGGGTGTGCGGGGCGTCGGCGAGCAGAGCGCCCAGTACGACGACCAGCTGGGCGTTCGAGTCGTCGACCAGCTCCAGGAGTTCGCGGCAGAACCCACGCCAGCGCATGTTCGGCTCGATGCCGCGGATCAGCAGGACGTCGCGGCCGGTGTCGGTCGGCCGGGCGAGGAAGACCCGGGTGGTCGGCCAGGTGAGCCGGCGGACGCCGTCGGAGTCGAACCCGACCTGCGGCCGGTTGACCTGGAAGTCGTAGTAGTCCTCCGGGTCGATCGCGGTGACGAGCTCGGCGTCCCACTCGTCGATGAGATGGTCGACTGCGCCGGTGGCCGCCTCGGCGGCGTCGTTCCAACCTTCGAACGCGGCGATCACGACCGGGTCCCTCAGGTTCGCGAGATCTACCACTCCCGCCACCCCCTTGTCCTAGTCGTCTGTAGTGGCTCCCGGCCCGGCCGGGAGCAGAGTGCCAGCCTACGTCCATCGCCGAGCCGACGCGGGTGCTTTCACGAGGAGCGGAAGTGTCGCCGTACGCCGGGCAGGCGCGAGAAGGCCGGCCGGATCGCGGACCCGCTGCATCGCGCCCGACAGCAGCAAGGGAAACTTGGCGCATGACTCTGCGCGCTGTGCTCTGGGACATGGACGGCACGCTGGTTGATTCGGAGCCGGTCTGGGCGCGGGTTCAGATGGAGTTGCTGGGCAGCCTCGGTGCGACCTGGACGATCGAGGACTGCGTTAGCCTGGTCGGCAGCGACCTGAGCGACGCGGTCGACGCGTGGATGGCGCGGATCCCGGCCGGCGCGATCGAGCGTGACGAGCTCGCCGAGCGGATGTACGGCGAGGTGGTCGGCGTCCTGAAGCAAGAGGTCGTCTTCCGGCCGGGTGCGGTCGAGCTCCTCCAGGCACTCAAGGCCGAAGGCATCCCGTGTGCTCTGGTCTCGGCGTCGTACCGGGTGATGATCGACGCCGTGCTCTCGCACCTGCCGCCTGACCTGTACGACGTGGTGGTGGCCGGCGACGAGGTCCGCAACGGCAAGCCGCATCCCGAGCCGTACCTTACCGCAGCCCGCGAACTGAAGGTGGATCCCGCCGACTGCATCGTGATCGAGGACTCGCTGGGCGGCACGGCCTCGGGTACTGCGGCCGGCGCCTTCGTCCTCGCCGTACCGCAGTGGATCGCGATCCCTGCCGCACCGCGCCGGCTGGTCGCCGAGTCGCTCGAACCGTTCACGCCGCAGTCTCTGCGCGACCTGCTCGGCTGAACCCTCCCGCCGGTGGTGCGCCTGCCGCGCAGTACCGTCTTGGTGCGGAAGTCGCGTTGCGGGGTCGCACAGCGTGTTCGGTGCGAAGGCGAGAGGGTGGAATTGGTGAAAGCGGTGAAGCGCCGGGCGGTGGCCGGCGTACTGGTGGGGTCGCTGGTACTCGCAGGATGTGGCAAGAACGACCACCCGGTCGGCCAGGGCGGTTCACCCGCGGTGCCGAAGCAGATGGTCTTGAAGGTCGCCACCGCCGACACCGTCACCTCACTGGATCCGGCCGGGCCGTACGAGATCGGCTCGCGCACTCTGCAGGCGAACGTCTTCCAGACACTGCTCACCATCACACCGGACAAGCCGACGCCGGTGCCGGACGCGGCTGATTGCCAGTACGACGCTCCGACGATCTACACCTGCAGCCTGAAGAAGGGACTCACCTTCCCGAACGGGCACGAGCTGACGTCCTCTGATGTGAAGTTCAGCTTCGACCGGATGCTCAAACTCAAGACCCCTGGTGGCCCGGCCGGACTGTTCAGTTCGGTCGCGTCGGTGACGACACCCGATGAGCTGACGGCCGTATTCAACTTGAAGAAGCCGGACGCGCGACTGCCGTACCTGCTCACCACCACAGCCGCCTCGATCGTCGACGAGCAGTTCTATCCGACGACGAAGCTGCTGAACGACACGGCGATGGGCAGTGGGCCGTACGAGCTCACGTCGTACAAGGCGGGCCGGCAGGCCGTGCTGACCAAGTTCAAGGGGTACCGCGGTGCGCGGGGCGCGCTGAACGACGGCGTTGACCTCAGCTTCGTCCGCGACTCGGCCGCGCTGACCCAGGCAGTCAGTACCGGCAAGGTGGACCTCGCGCTGCACGGGTTCGGGCCGAGCGACCTCGCGAAGCTGCGGACCGGTGAGACGGTCCAGGTCGTCGAGGCCGAATCCGCGGAGACCCGGTTCTTCTCCTTCAACTTCAAATCGGCGATCGCCCGCAGACCCGCCGTACGCCGAGCCGTCGCGCAGCTCGTCGATCGCCCGGCGATCGTCAAGAAGGCGTACGCCGACAGCGTGACGCCCTTGTATTCCGTGGTGCCGCCGGGGTTCGGCGGCCATCTGGACTCCTTCAAGACGGAGTACAAGGAGCCGAACAAGGCGGCGGCGACCGCGATCCTGCGCGAGGGCGGGATGATCGGCGCGGTCACCTTGACGATCGGCTGGACCCCCACCCACTACGGGCCAGGGGCGAAGGCCGAGGCACTGGAGCTGAAACGGCAGCTGGACGCCTCGGGGCTGTTCAAGGTCAATCTGCGGGGGCTCGAGTGGCCGCAGTACCAGCAGCAGATCCGGGCCGGCGCGTTCGACGCGTATCTGGCCGGATGGACGCCGGAGTATCCGGACAGTGACGACTACCTGGTCCCGATCGTGCGCGAGGGCGCGGTGTTCCAGAACGCGTATCGGTCACAGACTGCGAACAAGCTGATGGATCAGGAGATCGCCGAGCAGAACCAGCTCGACCGGGAGCGGTTGCTGGAGAATCTGCAGGGGGTCCTGGCGCACGACGTACCGGCGTTGCCGACCTGGCAGGGACGGTTGACGGTGGTCGCCGGCCGGGACGTCGAGAACGTCGGCGCCACGCTCAATCCGCTGTCTTTCGTGTACTTCTCAGCGCTGCGGAAGTGACCCCGCGGCCACGCAGAATATGGCCCTGGATGTGACACTGCGCGAGCCGATCGCGACTGCCAGTGTCACATCACGCTGGAAGGCCGAATTGTCCACGATACGGGACGGTTTCCTAGTCATCACGATCGGGCAACGCACCCATTCCGGCGTTTGACTCCGCAACGTAATGGCGGCAGGTTTAGGCGGCAGCCGCTGCGTGCGGCTGGCGGACCAACACACTCGGACAGGGGTAGCTATCGCGTGACGACACCACTCGAGGTCGAGCCCGGGGGAGCGGCGGCGGGAGATCCGGAAGCCATCCTGCAGGGCACCACCCGGATCGAGGGACGTTCGCTGTGGCGGATCTCCTGGACGAGGCTGAAGCGGGACAAGGTCGCGATGGTCGGCGCCGTGGTGATCGTGCTGCTCATCCTGATGGCCGTCTTCGCGCCGCTGATCGTGAAGCTGCTCGGTGACCCGCCGAACGAGTTCCACCAGAACCTGATCGACACCAAGACCGGCACCCTGGCGCCGATCGGCACCTTCGGTGGGATCAGCTGGCACCACCTGATGGGCCTGGAGCCGGTGAACGGCCGGGACATCTTCAGCCGGGTCGTCTACGGCTCGCGGATCTCGCTGCTGATCGCCTTCTTCGCGACGCTGCTGTCGGTCGCCATCGGCACCACGATGGGCATCATCGCCGGCTTCTTCGGTGGCTGGGTCGACGCCGTGATCAGCCGCTTGATGGACATCTTCCTGGCCTTCCCGCTGCTGGTCTTCGCGATCGCGCTGGCCGGTGTGATGCCGGACGAGGCGTTCGGGCTGAAGGGCAACACGCTGCGGATCTGCCTGCTGATCTTCATCGTCGGCTTCTTCAACTGGCCCTACATCGGCCGGATCATCCGCGGCCAGACGCTGTCACTGCGCGAACGCGAGTACGTCGACGCGGCGCGGAGCCTCGGCGCCAAGCGGCCGTACATCCTGTTCACCGAGATCCTGCCGAACCTGATCGGCCCGATCCTGGTCTACGCCACGCTGCTGATCCCGACGAACATCCTGTTCGAGGCGGCGCTGAGCTTCCTGGGCGTCGGTATCCGCCCGCCGACGGCGTCCTGGGGCGGCATGCTCTCCGACGCCGTGAGCTTCTACACGATGCCGCACTTCATGTTGTGGCCCGGCCTGGCCATCTTCATCACGGTTCTGGCCTTCAACCTGTTCGGTGACGGTCTGCGCGACGCCCTGGACCCGAAGGCCCATTAGTTTCACCAAAAGTAGTCCCCGTTTGACCTAGCTCCTGAGAAGAAGGGGTGGATCGGAAACGATGAACACCAGACGAATCAAGACAGCGGTCGCCGCTACCGTGGTGCTCGCTCTGTCGTTGTCTGCCTGTGGGGGCAGCAACAACAACAGCGGCGGCTCGTCGGGCGGTGACACCGCGAAGGCCGAGTTCAACGCAGCGATGACGAAGGTGTTCAACGCCTCCGACAAGAAGGGCGGCATCGTCAAGTTCGCCGACGAGAGCGCCCCCGACTCGGTGGACACCGGTGACACCTACTACGCCACCCAGTGGAACATGGTGCGCCTCTACGCGCGCTCGCTGACCATGTTCACGGTCGCGCCGGGCGACGCCAGCAACAAGCTGGTGGGTGACCTGGCCGAAGGCCTCGGTACGCCGAGCGACGGCGGTAAGACCTGGACCTACAAGATCCGCAAGGGCCTGAAGTTCGAGGACGGCACGCCGATCACCTCCAAGGACGTCAAGTACGGCGTCTCGCGGTCGACCGACAAGACCGTCTTCCCCGACGGCCCGGCGTACTTCGACTCGATGCTGAACTGGCCGGCCGGTTACAAGGGCCCGTACAAGTCGAAGGGCGTGAACACGGACTCGGCGATCTCGACGCCGGACGACAACACCATCGTGTTCCACCTGAAGGCGCCGTTCGCCGGCTTCGACTACCTCGCCATGACGCCGCAGTCGGCGCCGGTGCCGGAGGCGAAGGACCAGGGCGCGAAGCAGAAGCAGCACGTCATCTCGTCCGGTCCATACATGTTCGCCTCGTACGCCGACGGCAAGAGCTACACGCTCAAGCGCAACCCGAACTGGGACCAGGCGTCGGACCCGAACCGCAAGGCGCTGGCCGACGGCTACGACATGCAGATGAACGTCGACGCCGAAGACATCGACAACCGGCTGATCTCCGGTGACGTGGACGTCGCGCTCGCCGGTACTGGTGTCACCGCGGCGACCCAGAGCCGGGTGCTGGGCGACCCGACCCTGAAGGCCCGCGCCGACAACCCGACGCTGGCCCGTCTGTGGTACACCTCGATCAACCCGACGGTGAAGCCGTTCGACAACATCGAGTGCCGCAAGGCGATCGAGTACGCGATGGACCGTACGTCGTACCAGACCGCGTACGGCGGCGAGTTCGCCGGTGGCGCGCTGGCGACGACGATCCTGCCGCCGGTGATCCCGGGCTACAAGCAGTTCGACCTGTACCCGACCAAGGACGGCAAGGGCGACCTGGACAAGGCCAAGGAGTCGCTGACCAAGTGCGGTCAGGCGGGCGGCTTCTCGACCAACATCTCCTACCGCAACGAGCGGCCGAAGGAGAAGGCGACCGCCGAGGCGTTCCAGCAGCAGCTGGCCAAGATCGGCATCAAGGTCACCCCGAAGGGCTTCCCGAAGAAGGACTACTTCTCGACGTACGCCGGCAACCCGCCGTACGTGGCGAAGAACGGTCTCGGCCTGGTCGTCAACGGCTGGGGCGCGGACTGGAACGACGGCTACGGCTTCCTGTCCCAGATCACCGACTCCCGGGTCATCCGCGAGACCGGTGGTTCCTCGAACACCAGTGTGCGGATCCCCGAGGTCGACCAGCTGCTGGACCAGGCGCAGGGCGAGCTCGACACCGCCAAGCGTGAGGCCGACTGGGCGACCATCGACCAGAAGGTGATGGAGCAGGCGGTCATCTACCCGGGCGTCTACGCCAAGAGCCTGTTGCTGCGGGGCAAGAACCTGTCGAACGTCTTCGTCAACACGCAGTTCGGGATGTACGACTACCTGTCGCTGAGCAAGCCGTAAGTCGTTCCGTCTTCTTCAGATTAGGTAGGTGAAGGCACTTGGTGGCCGGTCCGGAAGGCTCTTCCGGACCGGCCACCGACGCCGAGGTCTGTGATCACATACATCATCAGGCGGCTGATCGCCGCGGTCGGTCTGCTGTTCGTCGTGAGCGCCATCACGTTCTCGATCTTCTACCTGGTTCCGAGACTGGCCGGCGCGACGCCGGAGACTCTCGCGACCAGGTACGTCGGCCGGACGGCGACCGCGGAGACCGTCAAGCTGACGGCGCAGAACCTCGGCTTCTACGACCCGATCGTGGTGCAGTACGGGCACTGGGCGAAAGGCATCTTCGTCGGTGAGAGCTACAACATGGGCACCGAGATCGAGCACTGCCCGGCACCGTGCCTGGGGTACTCGTTCATCACCCGCCAGCCGGTCTGGCCGGATCTGCTCGACAGAGCGCCGGTCACCCTCTCGCTGGCGGCCGGCGCATCGATCCTCTGGCTGATCGGCGGTGTCTCGATCGGGGTGCTGTCCGCCTTGCGCCGAGGGTCGCTGTTCGACCGGGCGGCGATGACGCTGGCGCTGGCCGGTGTCTCGATGCCGATCTTCTGGACCGGCCTGATGTCGCTGACCTATCTCAGTTACAAACTCGGCTGGTTCAAGGCCGGTGGAAGTTATGTGCCGATCACCCAGAATCCGATCGAGTGGGCGCAGTCGCTGTTGCTGCCCTGGATCACGCTCGCGTTCCTGTTCTCCGCGCAGTACGCGCGACTGACCCGGGCCGGCATGCTCGAGACGATGAACGAGGACTACATCCGGACGGCCCGGGCGAAGGGTCTGAAGGAGAACGTCGTCGTGGTCCGGCACGGTCTGCGGGCCGCGCTCACGCCGATCCTGACCATCTTCGGTCTGGACCTCGGTCTGCTGCTCGGCGGCGCGATCCTGACCGAGAAGGTGTTCAGCCTGAACGGTCTCGGCAAGTACGCCGTGACCGGCATCTCCGATCAGGACATGCCGAAGATCATGGGCGTCACGCTGCTCGCGGCCTTCTTCATCGTGGTTTCCAACCTGGTCGTCGACATGCTGTACGCCGTCGTCGACCCGAGAGTGCGGCTCCAGTGACCGAGCAAAGCGCAGTACAGGACAGCACTGCCCGCAACGACGCGTTCCTCCAGGTGCGCGATCTGAAGGTGCATTTCCCGACCGACGACGGTGTGGTCAAGTCCGTCGACGGGCTGACGTTCAGCCTGGACCGGGGCAAGACGCTCGGCATCGTGGGCGAGTCCGGCTCCGGCAAGAGCGTCACCAGCCTGTCGATCATGGGCCTGCACAAGGCCGGTACGGCGAAGATCTCCGGCGAGGTGCTGCTCGACGGTCAGGACCTGATCAGCTCCAGCCGCGAGGAGGTTCGGCTGCTCCGCGGCAAGCGGATGGCGATGATCTTCCAGGACCCGCTGTCGGCGATGCACCCGTACTACACGGTGGGCGCGCAGATCATCGAGGCCTACCGGGTGCACAACAAGGTGACCAAGGCGGTCGCCCGCAAGCACGCGATCGAGATGCTCGACCGGGTCGGCATCCCGCAGCCGGACAAGCGCGTCGACGCCTACCCGCACCAATTCTCCGGCGGGATGCGGCAGCGCGCGATGATCGCGATGGCGCTGTCCTGTGACCCGGACCTACTGATCGCCGACGAGCCGACCACCGCACTCGACGTGACGGTCCAGGCGCAGATCCTGGACCTGATCCGGGACCTGCAACGCGAGTTCAACTCGGCCGTCATCATCATCACCCACGACCTCGGCGTGGTCGCCGAGCTCGCCGACGACATCCAGGTGATGTACGCCGGGCGCGCGATCGAGTACGGCACCGCGGAGGACATCTTCGACCGGCCGCAGCACCCCTACACCTGGGGCCTGCTCGGTTCGATGCCGCGGATCGACCAGGAGCGGACCGAACGGCTGATCCCGATCAAGGGCACGCCGCCGAGCCTGATCAACGTGCCGCCGGGCTGTGCGTTCAACCCGCGCTGCAACTACGCGCACCTGAACGGCGGCGCCAGCGAGACCGAGGTACCGCAGTTGCTCGACATCGGCGCGGGTCATCAGGTCGCGTGCCACCTGTCACCCGAGCAGCGCAAGCACGCCTGGGAGACCGACATCAAGCCGAAGTTGTCATGATCGAGCCTGTGCGAGCCATGACTGCCGAATCTGGGAACGACGGAGCGCCACTGTGACGACCACTGAAACCGCATCGGGCACCGCGACCGCGCCGGTGGGCGAGGAGCTGCTCGCGGTGACGGGGCTGAAGAAGCACTTCCCGATCCGGCAGGGCCTGCTGCAGCGGCAGACCGGTGCGGTCCAGGCTGTCGACGGTCTCGACTTCACCGTCACCAAGGGCGAGACGCTGTCGCTGGTAGGGGAGTCCGGCTGCGGCAAGACGACCACCGGCCGGCTGCTGACCCGGCTGCTGGAGCCCACGGACGGCACGATCATCTTCGAGGGCCGCGACATCAGCCACCTGTCCGAGGGCCGGATGCGTCCGCTCCGCAAGGACGTGCAGATGATCTTCCAGGACCCGTACGGGTCGCTGAACCCGCGGCATACCGTCGGCAAGATCGTCGGAGCGCCGTTCAAGCTGCAGCACGTGAAGACGCCCAACGGCACCAAGAAGGCCGTGCAGGAGTTGCTCGAGCTGGTCGGTCTGAGCCCGGAGCACTACAACCGCTACCCGCACGAGTTCTCCGGCGGTCAGCGGCAGCGGATCGGGATCGCCCGGACGCTCGCGCTGCGGCCGAAGCTGATCGTGGCCGACGAGCCAGTGTCGGCGCTGGACGTGTCGATCCAGGCGCAGGTGGTCAACCTGCTGGAGGACCTGCAGGAAGAGTTCAACCTGACCTACGTGATGATCGCGCACGACCTCTCGGTGGTCCGGCACGTGTCGGACCGGGTCGCGGTGATGTACCTGGGCAAGATCGTCGAGATCGCCGACCGGGTCAGCCTCTACGAGAGCCCGATGCACCCCTACACGCTCGCCCTGCTGTCCGCGGTACCGATCCCGGACACCAAGGGCAAGGGCGGTCGCGAGCGCATCCGGCTCACGGGCGACGTCCCCAGCCCGATCAACCCGCCCCCGGCCTGCCGCTTCCACACCCGCTGCTGGAAGGCCCAGGACATCTGCAAAACAGTCGAACCGCCTCTGTTCGAGCTGGCCCCCGGCCACCAGGCCGCCTGCCACTTCCCGGAGAACCAGCCGGCTACTGCTGTGGCAGACCGTCCAGAATCTGCCTGACCTGCTTGGCCGCGCCCTTGTTGCGGGGCTCGAAAAGCGCGAGAGCGTCTTCCAGATGCTCTCGCGCAAGTTCCGGATCCGCGGAGTTGGCATAGACCCTTCCGAGCTGAAGATTGGCCCTGCCCTGACGGACTGGGTCATCGGCCGTGATCGCGATCGCGAGTGCTTCCTCGCCGGTGTGAATCGCGTTCTTCGTGTCGCTCAGGCGGCCATAGGCATCGGACAGATCGATCAGGAGGTTGCAGAGGTTGAGGCGCATCCCGGTCCTCTTGGACAGCTCGGCCGATTGCTCGAGGTTGCGGACGGCTTCGTCGAGGCGGCCCATGTCCATGCTGGCGCAGCCGACGTTGTGCAAGGCCAGGGCACGACCGATCTGGTCGCCCGACTCGCTACAGAGCTCCAGGCTCTGGATGAAATAGTCGTAGCCGGTCTCAAAGGCACCGAGCTGACAGTGGCTCGCCCCGAGATTGTTCAGGGACAGGTTGGCAGCCTTCGCGTTGCCGATGGTCATGTTGACCTTCAGCGCCCGCTCGGCCGTGGCGATCGCCTCGACGAACCGCCCGCTCTCACTGAGCAGTCGCGACGCGTTGTTGAGGGAGACACCTTCGCCCAGGGGATAGCCGGCTTCCACGAATCCTGAGCTGGCCGTGTGGAAACTGGCCAGCGCTTGGTCGGGCTGACCAAGTTCAGCCTGGGCGATGCCGAGATAGCAATGCAGGATGGCTTGGAGGTCTTGTTGGGAGGTGCCCTGGAGAGCCTGCTGGACAAGGGTCGCGAAATCGATGAAGCGTCCGCCCGCCAAGAAGTAGTGGCCCAAACCGATCACCAGGCTCGCCAGCCGGTTCACGCGGCTCGTGCTATCCGCCGAAAGTTGCGTCGCCAGTTTGACGATGGTGTCGTGCTCGGACGTCAGCCACCGGAACAGCGCTGCTGCGTCTGTGATCGTGGGTTCGATTTCCGGATCGTCAGGCTTCTCCCAGTGCAGGCCGAAGCTCATCGGTTCGGCGATTCGGGTGGTTCGCCAGGCCATGGTCTCGTAGACATCCAGCAGCCTGTCCAGCGCCTGGTTCTGGTCCGCCGGCGACCAGCGTTGATCGGCAAGTTCACGCGCGTAAAGGTGCAGGAGATCGTGCAGTTGATACCGGGCAGGCCCCGGTGCCATCAGCAGGTTGGCATCGACCATCCGCTCGAGCACTCCCTGAGCTGCTCGTTGCTCCTTGCCGATGAGGCGAGCAGCCGCGACCGCTGTCAGGCTGGTCGCATCGATGAGGCCAAGGGCTGCGAAGGCGGCTTCGGAGAGATCGCCGGCCGGGGCCGGAGCGTCGTCGTCGCGCCCGAAGGACACCGCCAGGCTGGCGCGCACGGTAGCGTCCTCGACGGCCAGTTCATCAAGGCGATGCTGCTCGTTCCGGAGCCGGTCGACCAAGTGCTCGACCAGCCAGGCCGGTTGAGCGACCAACCGGCCGGCGGCGATCTGAATCGCCAGCGGGAGTCCGGCACAGATCCTGATCAGCTCCGCCGTCGCGTCAGGCTCTGCGTCCACGCGATCCGGACCGACGACAGAACGCAGCAGTTGCAGGGCGGTCGATTCGTCGAGGACATCGAGCTGGAGGTGACAGTTGGCTGGGAGGCGAGTGAGCCAAACTCGGCTGATTACGAGTACCGCGCAGGTCGGCGCGGCCGGGAGCAACGGTGAGACCTGCTCGATGTCGCTGGCATTGTCCAGAACGATCAGGACACGACGGCCGAACAATCTGCTGCGGAGCAACGAGCTGGCTTCGGCGCTGTTGACCGGAACCTCGGAGTCGGCCACACCGGTTGCCCGGAGCAATGAATAGAGGGCTTCGCTCTCCCGGAGGGACGGGGAGGGGCCGAATCCGCCAAGGTTCAGATACAGCTGACCATCGGGGAACTGGTCGGCGATCTCTGCAGCGACGGCGGCCGCCAAGGCCGATTTGCCGACGCCGGCCATGCCGTGAATCGCCACCACTGGCAGACTGCCGGAGGCAGCAGGTGTCGCAGTCAGCGCCTGGCAGGCCTCGTTGAACTCAGCATCGCGGCCGCTGAAGTGCGTGGGCACCAGAGGAAGCTGCTGGGAGACCGTCCAGTTCTGGCTCGGAGCATCCGAGGCCGGCGGTGGTTTCGGCCGGTTGTCTCGCTTCGGTATCGCGTTCAACAGGGCGGTCCGGGTGGGCTGGTCGAGCTTGAGAGCGTCCATCAGGCGATTCACGGTGGCTGGCTGCGGATAGCGGCGCTCACCGTGCTCGAGCAGCCTGATGGCCTGGTCCGACAGTCCAGCGAGTTCGCCCAGGCCCTGCTGGGTGAGACCTGCATCTCGTCTGAGACGACGCAACTGCGCTCCGAACGACTGCTCCACACTGACTCCCCAGGTTCGACTCGGACACCGGCCCGAAGTGTAGGGGCCAATCGTATGGTTTGTCGCTGGTCGATGATGTCGCTCCTAGTGACGATGGAGTCTCCGCCTGACACGAGGAGAAACACGACATGAGAAGTCGATCCAGAGGAATTCTGGCTGGGGCACTGGGGTGCCTGCTACTGCCGGTGACGCTGGCAGTGCCCGCCCACGCGACCGAGCAAGGACCGTGCGGCCCGGAGACCTACTACAAGGTGGCCGCCCTGGGGAGCACGACGTTCGCCGCGGTCGCGTCACCCGCGGGCAAGTACAACGATTCGCCCAGCACGGCGAACCTCTCGTACACACTGACAACGACGAAGACCTCTTCGTCGTCGGTCGAGGTGGGTGGGACGCTGACGATCGGGGGCGCCATTGCCAAGGTCGAGGCGAGCACCAGCTTCGACGTCACGAGCTCGGTCTCATCAGGAAAGTCAGTGACCGATACTCTCCCGGTACCAGGCCACTACCGTGGTTTCGACCAGCCGGGGGTCCTCCGGCGTCGGTTCCACATCACCAAATGGCACACCCTCACCAACTGCAGTGAGAGCCAGATCGAGGACTCCGGAACCTACAACATGATCGTCGGCTGGCCGTTCTTCGCGAGTTGCGTAACAACAGCGCCCTCCTGCACACCAAGGTATTAGTTCCGCGATAGTTCCAATCTTGGCTCCGAACAGCTGATAGAGAACGGCCGGAGAGCCCGCTCGGGTTCTCCGGCCGTTTTGTTGCTACTGGTTGAAGGATTGGCCGGTGGGGGCCTGCCAGCCGATCGGGATGCCGTCGTTGGACGGTGGGTAGGGCGCGAACCTGGGGACGGCGACGGTGCAGGTGGCGGTTCTGACCGAGCAGGTCATGAGGTCGAGTGGGGTTTTGTCCTCATCGTCCATGGACTTCATGCCGACGGTGGTGAAGCGGTCGTTGTCCAGCCAGGTGCTGAGGAACATCACGTCGTGCCCGGCGCTGTTCAGCTTGATCTCGCCGCCGCTGTCGGTGCCAAAGAGATAGGTCTCGTTGCCGGACTCCGAGAAGAAGTACTTGCCGTCGGGGGAGAGGTTGCCGTCGGTTTCGCCGGCGATGAGGTGCGATGAGCCGAGCTTCGGCGCCACCGCGATGCCGGTGATCGAGCCGCCGTGCGGGTCGTTGACGGTGTAGGCGAGTTGGCCGTTCGCGACATCGACGAGGGTCTGCGGGGAGAGACCGGGGCCGAGCAGGGTGTCCGTCGATTTGGCGATGTCCCAGCGGTGCAGGCCGTCGAGGGTCGCGAGGTAGGCCTGGTTGTTGTCGATGGCAATGATTCGCGGTTCGCGATCCGGGTTGGGCGGCTGGCCGGCCTTGTTCCCGGTCGGCGTGCGCGCGAGTTCCTCTCCGCTGGCGACGTCGTACAGGACGAACTGGCGGACCGGGGCGCTGGCGTCCACCCAGCCGACGACCGTGCCGTCGTCGTCGGCGGTGAGCTCCTGGCGTTTGTTGCCGGCGCCGATCTTGAGGTTGCCCCGGCCGGCGGTGAAGTAGACGGTGCCGTCGCTGGTCGAGAAGACGAAGCCGGCGTCGGTCTGGACGAACGAGCTGATCCGCTCCGGTCCGACCTTGATCACGTCGGCGCCGAAGTGGATCTGGCCGCCGGTCGCGAAGGTCGGCCGCCGCTCCTTGAAGCTCGGTACGCCGCCGGCCGGCGCCGGTTCCGGATCGGCGAGGTTCTTCGCGGTGACGACTCCACCGGCGAGAACCAGCGTGCCGGCGGCGACGACCGTGGTGATCGTGAGGGTGCGCCGGCGGCGGATCCGGGTGTTGCCGGCGCCGATGATCGCGTCGAGGTCGAGCGGGGGTTCGGTGACGGCTGTGGCTCGCTCGGTCAGAGTGTCCTTCAACAGGCCGGTCATTTCGCTACCACCATCTCCATGATCAGTACGGCGTCGGGGCCCAGCCGAGCACGTAGTTTCTTCAAGGCGTGTGAGGTCTGGCTCTTCACCGTGCCGACGGTGCAGCCGAGCACCCGAGCCGTCTCGGGCTCGGTCAGATCCTCGTAGTACCGCAGGACCAGGGCAGCGCGCTGCCGTGGCGGCAGCGCCTGGAGTTCCTCCCACAGCCAGACGCGTGCGGTGACGTCGTCGTCGTGATGGGCGGTGGGAAGTTCCGGTACGTCGTTCCGCGGCCGCTCCGCCTGCCAGGACTTGCGTCGCCACCAGCTGATGGCGGTGTTCGTGATCACCTTGCGGGTGTAGGACTCGGCGTTGGCCGAGTCGTCGAGCCGCTTCCAGGCGACATACGTCTTCGTCAGCGCCTCCTGCACCAGATCCTCGGCCAGCCCACGCTCACCGGCCAGCAGATAGGCATAGCGATACAGCGCCCTATGCCGACTGGTGGCGAACTCCACGAACCCCCCAGATTCGTCCCCGGTTGCCATCTGATTCCTCTCACCTGGTCAATGCCCCGCTTCTACTCGCCCTGACGCGATGAGTTCGATCAATGGTTGGCCGGGATCGCTGCCCGATCGGGCAGCTGGTCTTTCACCCGCAGCCGGGGCGGACGATGCCGGTTTCGTAGGCGTGGACGATGACCTGGGCGCGGTCGCGGAGGGCGAGTTTGGTGAGGATGCGGCTGACGTGGACCTTGACGGTCGGTTCGGAGATGAAGAGGTGTTCGGAGATCTCCCGGTTGGAGCGGCCGCGGGCGATCTCGAGGAGGATCTCGCGCTCCCGGTCGGTGAGGCCTTCGAGAGGTACTTCCGCGGGTGGCTGGAGAGGTTCTGGTAGGTGCGGGGTGAACTGTTCGATCAGCCGCCGGGTGACGTCGGGCGCTACTGCTGCGGCGCCGCCCGCGACTACCCGGATGCCGCTGATCAGGTCGGCGGGGAGCGCGTCCTTGATGAGGAAACCGGAGGCGCCGGCCCGCAGAGCCGCGTACACGTATTCGTCGAGGTCGAAGGTGGTCAGGACCAGGATCTTGGCGGGGGAGCCGGACGCGACGATCCGGCGGGTGGCCTCGATCCCGTCGAGGACCGGCATCCGGATGTCCATCAGGACCACGTCGGGCGCGAGCGTTCTGGTCAGCGAGAGCGCTTCCTGACCGTTTCCGGCTTCGCCGACCACCTCGAGATCCGGTTCCTGGCTGAGGAACGCGCGGAATCCGAGCCGGAGCAGGGCCTGGTCATCGGCCAGAAGAACCCTGATCATGACGTCACCTGCCCGAGATCGAGCGGGAGGTGGGCGTGCAGGTGCCAGCCGGTCGGCTGGAGCGGCATGGCCCGGATGGTCCCGCCGTACGCCGTGGTGCGCTCGGTGATGCCGAGCAGACCGTGGCCACCCGGGATCGGGGCGGAGGGCGGCGTACGGGCGCCGTCGTCGGTGATGTCGAGGTCCAGTCCGTCGGAAGTGCTTTGCAGGCGGACCGAGGCCTGGGCGGTGGGTCCGGCGTGCTTGAGGGTGTTGGTGAGGGCTTCCTGGACGATCCGGTAGACGACCAGGCCGGCGCCCGCGGAGAGCGCTCCCTGGAGTTCTCCGACGTCGAGCTCCACGGCCAGCCCGGCGTCACGGACCTGGGCGACGAGGTCATCGAGGTCGGCGATCCCCGGCTGCGGTGCCAGTGAATGACCATCCCGCAGTACGCCGACCAGCCGGCGCATGTCCGCCAGCGCGGCACGTCCGGTGCTGGACGACTGCCGCATCAATTCGGTCGCCTGACCGGGATCGGTCGCAGCCGTCGCGGCCGCACCATCGGCCAGCGCGACCATGACGGCCAGGTTGTGCGCCACCACGTCGTGGACCTCGCGCGCCAACTTGGTCCGCTCTGCCCCGACCGCGATCCGTGCCTGCGCTTCCAGTTCCTGTTGCCGGTGCCGGATCCGTTCCTGCTCGGCCTTCTCACGCAAGCGCAGGGAGATCGCCAGCAGGCAGACGACCGCGCCGATCGAGCAGATCCCGACCACGGTCGGCAACTGGCCGTCGGTGGTCAAGGTCGCGACAACCAGCGCGGTCAGCGCTCCTGCGAGCGCGGGCCACAGGTGGAACAACCGGGCGTACCGGGCAATGCCGTACAGGGCGAACAGTGGGGCGAAGACGAGGTAGACGCCGGCGACGTTCAGCAGAACGCAGAGGCCGACGAGGGTGAGGACCGACCAGAAGACGACGACCGGCGCCCGGCGCCGCCAGATCAGCGGCAGGTGGACGGCGGCGTACAGCAGCCACGTCGCACCGGTGATCCCCGGCCCTGATCCGACCGCCCCCGGTGCGGTCGAGCCGCCGACGCTCGCCGGGAGCAGGATCAGCGCCACCAACCCGGTCAGGCACGCGTCCACCAGTCGTGGCGGCTGGATCACCCACCGGCGGTGTGCCGGTCCACCCCATCGGCTGGTCAACGCAATGTCCTCCGGCTCGTCAACGGATCAGACGTCGCGGCGCCGGAGCAACGCTGCGGCCCACGCCAGCAACAGGATGACCCACCCGAGGACCACAGCGGTCGAGACGCCGGGGGAGAGCATCACGTCCGGCGCACTCCCGACCTGGACCATCCCCTCCGACACATTCCGGAACATGCCCTGCAACGCAAGGGTCGGAAAATACGGCAGTACGCCATGGAACGACACCGGCAACGCGGACAACAGCACCGACGGCAGAACAACCAAAAGGACGACGTACGCCGACAGGGCACCCGCCGTACTGCGGAGCAACGTGCCCAACGCGAGCGCCATCACCCCCGCGGCCACGGTCGCACCGACGGCCCCGAACAACGACCCGAGGATCCCCGGATCTCCCAGCGAGAGGCGGAAAGCGCTGTCGGTGAAAGCCTGATAGGTCAGGAATGCCCCGAAGTACGCAACCAGCAGGGCAGGTGTCGCCACCACGACCAGGACGATCGCCTTCGCCCACAACACCGGCAGCCGGCGTGGCACCGCGGTGAAGGTCGACCGGATCACACCGGACTGGAACTCGCCGGTCATCATGGTCAGCCCGAACACCCCGACCGCCACCGCGAACAGCAGGAATCCGCCGCCGACACTGATAGTCGCCGGCGTCGGACGCGCATGGTTGGTGTGCCCGATCCAGCCGGACATCGCGCTGAACACCACCGGCAACGCGATCAGTACGCCCCAGTTCGACGACGACAGTTTGGTCCATTCGGACCGGAGTACGCGCTGGAAGGCCAGACTCATCGCAGGCCTCCGGAGAACTCGACCGCGTCGCCGGTCAGCTGAAGGTAGGCCGCTTCGAGCGAGGCATGGCCGGCGGTGAACTCGGTCATCGGCAGATCGGCCAGTAGCCGCCCGCGCCCGACCACCACGAGCTGGTCCGCGGTCAACGCCATCTCGCTGATCAGGTGCGACGACACCAGGACCGTCCGCCCTTCCGCTGCCTGCGCCCGGAGCAGATTGCGCAGCCAGTGCACACCGGCCGGGTCGAGGCCGTTCGTCGGCTCGTCGAGGACCAAAGTGGCCGGCTCGCCCAACAGCACCGCCGCGATCCCCAGCCGCTGCCGCATCCCGAGCGAGAACTCAGCCGCCGACTTCCCAGCCACCGACGTCAGCCCGACCGTGGCGAGCACCTCATCCACCCTCGTCGCCGCAATCCCGTGCGTCTGCGCCAACGCCAACAGATACCGGTACGCCGTGCGCCCGCGCTGCACCGGAGTAGCCTCCAGCAGCGCCCCCACTTGCCGCAGCGGATCGCGCAACTCGGCGTACGCCTGCCCGTCGATCGTCGCACTCCCACTGGTGGCCCTGGCCAGCCCGAGCAGGATGCGCATCGTCGTCGACTTCCCGGCCCCGTTCGGCCCGAGAAACCCCGTCACCACCCCCGGCCGGACGGTGAAACTCAACCCGTCCACCACCGCCGCGTTCCCGTATCTCTTGGTCAAGTCCGTGATCTCGATCATGCCCCTGACGCTAGAAACTCCGGCCGGTCGGCACGTCCGGCTGACGTCTAGACCAGTCGCCACACAGGTACATCCAAAGACGTAGCCGGCGCGCCGGGGTGTCGCAGCCGGGCACCAGGGTGTTCGCGTTCGACAATGTCGAACGGAAGGCGTTGTGCCGCCTCGCAGACGCTCCTAGATTCCAGTTCTCCGTGGTCGTCACGGGGTGGAAGGGAGACCAAGCATGGCCACGACTGAGGCAGTCAAGGCGAAAACCCTTCTGGGGGAGTGTTCCGCCGAGCTCGCCGGTACGTTCATCCTGATCCTGTTCGGCTGTGGCGTCGTCGCCCAGGTCGTCGCCGGAGGTATCGGCGACCACGACTCGATCGCGTGGGCCTGGGGACTCGGTGTGACACTGGGTATCTACGTGGCGGGCCGGATGACCGGCGCGCACCTGAATCCGGCGGTGACGATCGCGCTGGCGGCGTTCCGTGGGTTCAGCTGGAAGAAGGTGCTGCCGTACTCGGTGGCACAGTTCCTCGGAGCGTTCCTGGCGGCGCTCGTAGTTCGCTGGAACTACACCGAGGCACTGCACAAGGTCGACCCGGGTCTGACGATCAAGACCCAGGGCGTGTTCTCGACCCTGCCTGGCAACGGCAGCATGGATCTCGGCGTCCACCTGTGGGGCGGCTTCCGGGACCAGATCATCGGTACCGCGATCCTGATGATGGTGATCCTGGCCATCACCGACCTGCGCAACACCTCCCCGGCGGCCAACCTGGCACCGTTCATCGTCGGCCTGCTGGTGGTCGGCATCGGGATGGCGTGGGGCACCAACGCCGGGTACGCGATCAACCCGGCCCGTGACTTCGGTCCGCGGCTGGCGTCCTTCTTCACCGGGTACGGCGGGGCGATGAAGGATCAGTTCGGGGACGTCTATTTCTGGGTGCCGATCGTGGCACCGATCATCGGCGCGCTGGTCGGCGCGGCCCTGTACGACCTGCTGGTCGGGCGCAACCTGCCGATCGCGGACGAGGACGAGGAACCAGGCCGGATTCCCGGGGGCGACCCCGAGACCGAGACCAGGGCCGCCACCGCATGACCACCAAGTGTGAGGAGAGGAAATTCCATGGCTGACTTCGTAGGTGCCGTCGACCAGGGCACCACGAGCACGCGCTTCATGATCTTCGACCACTCCGGCAACGAGGTGGGCAAGCACCAGCTGGAGCACGAGCAGATCCTGCCGCAGGCCGGCTGGGTGGAGCACAACCCGACGGAGATCTGGGAGCGGACCAGCTCGGTGATCCAGACCGCGCTGAACGCGAACGGGCTGCATGCGAGCGACCTGGCGGCGCTCGGCATCACCAACCAGCGCGAGACGGCCGTGGTCTGGAACCGCAAGACCGGCCGGCCGTACTACAACGCGATCGTCTGGCAGGACACCCGGACCGACCGGATCGCCTCGGCGCTCGAGCGGGAGGGCAAGGGCGAGGTGATCCGGCAGAAGGCCGGCCTGCCGCCGGCGACGTACTTCTCGGCCGGCAAGGTGCAGTGGATCCTGGAGAACGTCGACGGCGTCCGCGAGGCCGCCGAGGCCGGTGACGCCGTCTTCGGCAACACCGACACCTGGCTGCTGTGGAACCTGACCGGCGGGACCCAGGGCGGCGTCCATGTCACCGACGTCACCAACGCCAGCCGGACCATGCTGATGAACCTCGAGACCCTCGACTGGGACGACGAGCTCATCTCCTTCTTCAACATCCCCCGGCAGATGCTGCCGGAGATCCGGCCGTCGTCGGATCCCGACAAGTACGGCGAGACACTCGCGAACGGCCCGCTCGGTGGCGTCGTCGCGCTCACGGGTGACCTCGGCGACCAGCAGGCCGCGACCGTCGGCCAGGTCTGCTTCAAGCCCGGCGAAGCCAAGAACACCTACGGCACCGGCAACTTCATGCTGCTGAACACCGGCACCGAGCTGGTCCGTTCGAAGGCGGGCCTGCTCAGCACGATGTGCTACAAGTTCGGCGACGAAGACCCGGTCTACGCGTTGGAGGGATCCATCGCCGTCACGGGTTCCGCGGTCCAGTGGCTGCGTGACCAGCTCGGCATCATCTCCGGTGCCAGCGAGACGGAGACGCTGGCTCGTCAGGTCGCGGACAACGGCGGTGTGTACTTCGTACCGGCGTTCTCCGGCCTGTTCGCGCCGTACTGGCGGTCGGATGCCCGCGGTGCCATCGTCGGTCTGTCCCGGTTCAACACGAACGCTCACCTGGCGCGCGCAACACTGGAAGCGATCTGCTACCAGAGCAAGGACGTGGCGGACGCGATGGAGAAGGACTCCGGCGTGAAGCTCGACGTACTGAAGGTGGACGGCGGTGTCACGGCGAACGAGCTGTGCATGCAGATGCAGGCCGACATCCTGGGCGTACCGGTGAGCAAGCCGGTCGTCGCGGAGACCACGGCACTCGGTGCGGCGTACGCGGCCGGGCTGGCGGTCGGGTTCTGGAAGACCAAGGAAGAGCTGGTCCAGAACTGGAACGAGGACAAGCGCTGGAACCCGGAGTGGAACGACGAGCAGCGTGCTGCCGGGTACAAGGGCTGGGAGAAGGCCGTGAAGCGCACGCTCGACTGGGTGGACGTCGACTAGTTCGGTCGTAACCCCGTAGTACAAGGCAAGAAAGACGGAAGGAAAGCACAGTGGGCGCAGTGGCTCTGTCACCGCAAGCGAGGTCCGAGGCCATCGACGCGATGGCGGACGGCCGGGAACTGGACATCCTGGTGATCGGTGGCGGGGTGGTCGGCACCGGGTCGGCCCTCGACGCCGCGACCCGGGGCCTGACCACGGGGTTGCTGGAGGCTCGCGACTTCGCGAGCGGGACCTCCAGCAGGTCCAGCAAGCTGATCCACGGCGGTTTGCGCTACCTGGAGATGCTCGACTTCCGTCTGGTGCACGAGGCGCTGCAGGAGCGTGGTCTGCTGCTGCAGCGCCTGGCACCGCACCTGGTGAAGCCGGTGCCGTTCTTGTACCCACTGCAGCACCGGTGGTGGGAGCGGTTCTACGCCGGCTCGGGTGTGGCGCTGTACGACGCCATGGCGCTCAGCTCCGGGCTAGGCGCCGGTCTTCCGATCCACAAGCACCTGACGCGTCGGGGTGCGATGCGGCTGGTTCCGTCGCTGAAGAAGTCCGCCCTGGTCGGCGCACTCCAGTACTACGACGCGCAGGTCGACGATGCCCGGCACACGATGGAGCTGGCCCGTACGGCGGCGTCGTACGGTGCTCATGTCGCCAACCGGGTGAAGGTGACCGGGTTCCTCCGGCAGGGTGAGCGGGTGACCGGCGTCCAGGCGAAGGACCTGGAGAGCGGCCGGGAGTTCGAAGTACGGGCCAAGCAGGTCGTCAACGCGACCGGGGTGTGGACCGATGACACCCAGGCGATGGTCGGTGAGCGCGGGCAGTACCACGTGCGCGCGTCGAAGGGCATCCACCTGGTCGTGCCGAAGGACCGGATCCAGTCGAGCACCGGGATGATCCTGCGGACCGAGAAGTCGGTGCTGTTCATCATCCCCTGGGGCCGGCACTGGCTGATCGGCACGACGGACACCGACTGGAACCTGGACAAGGCGCATCCGGCCGCGACCAGCAAGGACATCGACTACCTGCTCGACCACGTCAACGCGGTGCTCACCACGCCGTTGACGCGGGAGGACGTGGAAGGCGTGTACGCCGGCCTCCGACCCCTTCTGGCGGGGGAGTCGGAGAGTACGTCGAAGCTCTCCCGCGAGCACGTGGTCGCACATGCGGCCCCGGGCCTCGTGGTGGTTGCCGGTGGCAAGTACACGACGTACCGGGTGATGGCCAAGGACGCCGTCGATGCGGCCGCGAACGCGCTCGACGGGCGGGTGCCGAAGTCGGTCACCAAGAACACGCCGCTGGTCGGCGCGGACGGGTACCACGCGATGTGGAACCAGCGGCACCTGATCGCGCAGCGCTCGGGACTGCACGTGGCGCGCATCGAGCACCTGCTCAACCGGTACGGCGCTCTGGTCGACGAGGTGCTCGCGCTCGTCGAGAAGGATCCGTCCCTGGGTGAGCAGCTGCCCGGGACGCAGGACTACCTGAAGGCAGAGGTCGTCTACGGCGCCACGAACGAAGGCGCCCGGCACCTGGACGACATCCTCGCCCGGCGGACCCGGATCTCGATCGAGGCCTGGGACCGGGGCGTGGAGGCGGCCGAGGCGGCTGCCCGCCTGATGGCCCCGGTCCTCGGCTGGGACGAAGCGACGATCGAGCGCGAGATCTCCTTCTACACCCAACGCGTCCAGTCCGAACGCGACTCCCAGGACCAACCCGACGACGAGTCCGCCGACAAGGTCCGCCTGGAGGCACCGGACATCGTCTCCCCGGCCTGAGCTTCAAGCCCCTCGAGGATGCTCGAGGGGCTTCTGCTTGTGCCCCATGACGGTGCCGATCAGTGCGGTGCCGGGCGCGGCATGCTCCGGGCCGGCTTCGAGATCAGCTACGAACGCCAGAACTGGATCTGGCGCCCTCAAGAGTCCGGGGCATCGGGCCGGATCCAGCCGAAGGTTCGCTGCACCGCGGCCTGCCAGTTGGCGTATTCGGTGGCGCGGCGGGTGGGGTCCATATTGGGCAGCCACTGGCCGGCCCGATGCCAATTGCTCCGGAGACCTTCGAGGTCGGGCCAATAGCCGACCGCGAGACCCGCGGCGTACGCGGCGCCGAGCGAGACGGTTTCGGTCACCATCGGCCGGACGACCCGCACGTCCAGAAGGTCGGCCAGGAACTGCATGAGCAGGTTGTTCGCAGTCATCCCGCCGTCGACCTTGAGCGCGGTCAGCGCAATGCCGGAGTCCGCGTTCATCGCGTCGACCACCTCGAGCGTCTGGAAACCGGTGGCCTCCAGCACGGCTCGGGCCAGATGGCCTTTGGTGATGTACGACGTGAGGCCGGCGATCACCCCACGGGCCTCGCTGCGCCAATGCGGTGCGAACAGACCGGAGAAGGCGGGCACGATGTAGGCGCCGCCGTTGTCCTCGACGGTTCGCGCGAGCGTCTCGATCTCGGCGGCGGTATGGATCAGGCCGAGCCCGTCGCGGAACCACTGCACGAGCGACCCGGTGACCGCCATCGAGCCTTCCAGCGCGTACGCCGCGGGCTCGGAGCCGATCTGGTAAGCGACCGTGGTGAGCATCCCGTGCGTCGACCGGACGATCTCCTTGCCGGTGTGCAGAAGCAGGAACGACCCGGTGCCGTAGGTGCACTTCGCCTCGCCCGGGCTGAAACACGTCTGCCCGAACAAGGCGGCCTGCTGATCACCGAGAGCCGCCCCGATCCGTACGCCGGGAAGTACCTCGGTCGCGGTCGCGAACACCCCGGACGACGGGCGGATCTCCGGCAGCACCGAGCGTGGAACGTCGAACGCCGCGAGTAGTTCGTCGTCCCATTCCAGCGTCTCGATGTTCATCAGCATCGTGCGGCTGGCGTTCGTCACGTCGGTCGCGTGCAATCCGCCGTCGGGGCCGCCGGTGAAGTTCCAGATCAGCCAGGATTCCATCGTGCCGAAGAGCACCTCGCCACGTTCGGCCCGCCCGCGCAGGCCTGGGGTGTGGTCGAGCATCCAGCGCAGTCTGGGCGCCGAGAAGTACGTCGTCAGTGGCAGGCCGCAGAGATCGGCGAACCGGTCCGGGCCCTCGTCGCCGGCCAGCTCCTTGATGAGCCGGTCCGTCCGGGTGTCCTGCCAGACGACGGCGTGCCCGATCGGCTGGCCGGTGCGGCGGTCCCAGAGCAGGCTGGTCTCCCGCTGGTTGGTGATGCCGATGGCAACGATCTGGGCCGGCTCGGCGTCGATCTGGCGGATCGCGGACGGCACCACCCGGGTGACGTTGCGCCAGATCTCGGCCGCGTCGTGCTCGACCCAGCCCGGGCGCGGGAAGTACTGCTTGTGCTCGCGCTGTGCGACCGACACCAGCCGCCCGCGCCGGTCGAACAAGATGCACCGGGTCGAGTTGGTCCCCTGATCCACCGCCGCCACATACTGCTCAGCCATCAGCGGTCCTCTCGGAGGTCGCGGCCGATGGCTTCGGCGGTGGCCCGGACCATGGTGACCAGATCGGTCCGGTGCCGGAGCCGGCTGTCGCAGATCCGCTCGATCCGGCCGGTCAGCCCGACCGCGCCGACCACGAGCCCGCCGAGCCCACGGATCGGCGCCGCGATCCCCGCCAGCTCCACCGTATGCTCCTCGAACTCACCCGCCCAGCCCTTGGCCCGTACGGCGGCCAGCTCCTCCAGCAACTTGGCAGGCTCGACAACCGTCCGAGTCGTGTACGCCTCCAGCTTGCGGGGCTTGGCCGTCCCGGCCGCATCGAAGGCGAGTACCGCCTTCCCGAGCGCGCAGGCGTGCGGCGGCAACGTCGTACCGACATCGAGGTCCTGGTCGCTGTCGTCGGGCCGGAAGACGTGGTGGACCACGACCACCTTGCCCTCGACGAGCCGGCCGACGCGGACGACCTCGCCGCTGCGGGAGGCGAGCGAGTCGGCCCAGTTGATCGCGCGGCTGCGGAGCTCGTTCGGGTCGAGGTAGGTCTCGCCGAGCCGGCCGAAGGCGTCGCTCAGCCGGTAGTGCGCGCCGGTGCGGTCCTGCTCCACGAAGCCGACCTGGTGCAGGGTGCGGAGGATGCCGTGCACGGTCGCCTTGGCCAGCCCGAGCGCGTTGGCGAGATCGGCGACGCCGAGTCCGTTCGGCGCCGTGGCCAGCAGTCGCAGCACGGCGGCAGCTCGCTCGATGGATTGCACGCTGCCCGGCACACCCCGCAGGCTACCGGTGAATCCCTTTCCTGGCTCCGGTTCGCGGGCGGTGGCGCCGCTCGTTCGGTCCCGATCGCCCGCCGTACGTCGAGGGCCGCTGCAGGGCGTGACCGCCGCACTACAGCGAAACTCCGATCGCCCGATCGGACCGAGCCCGCGACCCGTTGACACCCGGCCCGGGGCAGAGCACCTTCAGGGGAGAGGTCACCGAGGGGAACAGGCGAAATCTCGCCAGGGGGTGACCTCGGGGGGTTCTATGAGCATGTCCAGATCTGTCCGTGTTCGACTGTTGTCCGGCAGCGTGGTGGCGCTGCTGGTGACACCGTTGATGCTGTTGTGGTCGGCAACGCCGGCCGCCGCGGCGAACGTGACCGCGACCTTGGTCCGAACGGTGCTGACCTCGAACTTCAATCCACCCGCACCCGATCCGTCCGGCATCACCTACAACAGCGACCGCGACACCCTGCTGATCTCCGATGCCGAGGTGGACGAGGTCAGCATCTTCCACAACGTCAACCTGTACGAGACCAGTCGCCTCGGGGTCTTGCAGGACACCGGCGTCACCACCTCCTACACGCACGAGCCGGCCGGCATCGGCTACAACCCGGCGAACAAGCACGTCTTCTTGTCGGACGACGACCAGGCTCGGGTGTACGAACTGGCCGGCGGACCCGACGGTCGCTACGGAACGAGCGACGATGTCCGTACGACGTTCAGTACAGCGGCCTTCGGCGGCGGGGACTCCGAAGATGTCGAGTACTTCCCGCCGACCAACGAGGTGTTCGTCCTCGAAGGCGCGGACACCGATGTCCATCGGGTCTCACCCGGACCGGACGGGCTGTTCAACGGTGTCGCACCGGCCGGCGACGACATCGACACGGAGTTCGACATCGGCCAGTACGGCGTGGACGACCCGGAGGGAATCGGCTTCTACCCGGGCCGGAACACGGTGCTGGTCGTCGACAGCGCCTCCGAAACGGCGTACGAGTTCAACCGGAACATGCAACTGGTGAACAAGATCAACATCGCGGCCTCGAACCAGGTCTTCGCGGCCGGGATCACCGTCGCTCCGGCGACCAACGATCCGTCCCGGTGGGATCTGTACATCGTCGACCGCGGCGTGGACAACGACACGAACGCCTCGGAGAACGACGGCAAGCTGTACGAGATGTCGGTGAATCTGCCGCCGATCCCGAACCTGGCGCCGGTGGTCACGGTGGGACCTGATCAGCCGACCCATGTCGGCGAACCGCTCGCCTTGCAGGCCGTCGTACGGGATGACGGGTTGCCCACTCCTTCGACGACAGTCGACTGGGAGATTGTGAGTGGGCCGGGGACGGTCACCTTCGGGTCGCCGCAGTCGGCCCAGACTTCTGCGACGTTCAGTGCGGCGGGCACTTACGTCGTACGGGCGGTGGGTAGTGACTCCGCTTTGAGTGGGTCCGACGATTTACGCGTCAGCGTCGTCGCGCCTGGTGGGGCGCTGCCGCTGGATACTCCGGTGCAGCGGGCGTTCGACGATGTCGAGCAGCGTCCGACCGGGTATGCGGACTGGGTCGGTACGACGCTGAACGTGCCGAATGCCGGTGGGACCACGCAGACGATCGGGCTGCGGTTCGACAACCTCGACGTGCCGCAGGGGGCGACCGTCACCGAGGCGTGGATCCAGTTCACTTCGGCGGGAGCGAACTCCGGGACGACGGCGGTCCAGATCTACGGCATCGCGGAGAACGACACTCCGGCCTTCACCACGGCACCGACCGGTGTCACGTCGCGTCCACGAACGGCGGCGCGGTCGACGTGGAATGCGGCTGCGTGGACCGGGACCGGTCAGGCGGGGACTACGCAGCGGACGTCCGATTTGAAGGCTGTGGCGCAGGAGGTGCTGAGTCGGCCTGGGTGGCGTCGGGGCAATGCGTTGGGATTCTCCATGAGCGGCACGGGGGAGCGGCGTGCGTCGTCTCATGACGGGCCTGCTACTCCGGTGTTGCACTTGGCCTACACGGTTGCCGGTGGCAACAGTTCGCCGATGGCGGCCTTCACGTCCAGTTGTACCGGGTTGTCCTGCAGCTTCGACGGCTTGGGGTCGTCCGATGCTGAGGGGCCGCTTGCTGGGTATGCGTGGGACTTTGGTGACGGCGGTACGGGGTCGGGAGTTCAGCCAAGTCACACCTATGCGGCGGCCGGCACCTACACGGTCGCGCTGACGGTGACCGACTCGGGCGGGGCGACTAACCGGGTCACGCATGCGGTCACGGTGAGTTCGACCACCACTGGGATCTCTTTCCGCGGCGCGAACGGTTTCGTCGGCAATGCGACGACTCCGGCTCTCACGGTGCCGAGCACTGTGCAGGCGGGCGATGTGCTGATGCTGTTCGCGACGTTGAATCTGACGACGTCGTCGGTGAGTGGTCCGTCGGGTGTTACCGGGTGGACCGCTGTGGAGAACTTCGTCGTCGGGTCGCAGCGGACGATGGCGTGGTCGAAGATCGCGTCCGCTAGCGATGCGGGGTCAGCTGTCCGGCTGACCTTTGATGTCTATACGAAGGTCGCTCTTCAGCTGACCGGGTACGCCGGTGCGTCGCTGGGGACGGTGGCGCAACGGTCGGACGCGACAGCCGCGACGGCTCACGTAACTCCGGTAGTGAACGTGACGACCGGTGGATCGTGGCTGCTGTCCTACTGGTCCGACAAGTCGTCGACGACCACCAACTGGACGGAACCGGCCGGTGCCGTCGCCCGAGACGAACGAATCGGATCGGGCAGCGGGCTGATCGCGGCCCTCGTCGCGGACAGCGCTGCCCCAGTACCGACCGGCACCGCCGGCGGCCTAACGGCAACAACGAACGCCACCAGCCGAGCCGGGATGATCAGCATCGTGTTGACCCCGTCGGGATAGCGAGAGGGCGCGGCGCCGGACGCTCGTAATACGGGCGCTTGGTGCCGCGGTCCGAGGGCGGCGCTGGGTGTGAACCCGGCGCCGCCTTGCTCGACGGTGGGATCAGGCGTCGATGACGACTGGGATGATGACTGGGCGGCGGCGCCAGTGGCGGTAGGTCCAGTTGCCGACGGCGCGGCCGACGAGTTCTTCGAGTTGGTGCACCTCGCCGATGCCTTCGTTCGCCGCCTTGGCGAGGGTGTCGGCGATGATCGGCTCGACCGCCTTGAAGGTGGTGTCGTCGTGGACGAACCCGCGGGCCAGGAAGTCCGGCGGCTCGGCCAGCTTGCCGGTGTGGGCATCGACCAACAGGACGACCGTGACGACGCCTTCCTCGGCCAGCGCTCGCCGATCCTTCAGGTTCGCCTCGGTAACGCCGCCGACAGTCATCGC
This sequence comes from Kribbella sp. NPDC006257, assembly GCF_040613535.1. Taxonomy (NCBI): domain Bacteria; kingdom Bacillati; phylum Actinomycetota; class Actinomycetes; order Propionibacteriales; family Kribbellaceae; genus Kribbella; species Kribbella sp. NPDC006257. The sequence goes on along the minus strand of NZ_JBEXSJ010000007.1, from coordinate 249,402 downwards.
GTCGACGTACACGTACCCGGCGTCGACCTTGCCGGTGATCCGTGCGCGACCCTTGTCCAGGTCCACGACCACGCCGTCCTCGGCGATGATCACCCGATCAGCCGGTACGCCGGTGGCGACGGCGAGCGCCGCGTTCGCCTTGAGGTGCCTGTACTCACCGTGGATCGGCATCACGTTGCGCGGTTTGACCAGGTTGTAGCAGTAGACGAGCTCGCCGGCGCTGGCGTGACCGGAGACGTGCACCTTCGCGTTGCCCTTGTGGACGACGTTGGCACCCCACCGGATCAGGCCGTTGATGACCGCGTAGATCGCGTTCTCGTTGCCGGGGATCAGCGAGCTGGCCATCAGCACGGTGTCGCCCTCGCCGATCCGGATCATGTGATCGCGGTTCGCCATCCGGGACAGCGCGGCCATCGGCTCGCCCTGCGACCCGGTGCAGACCAGCGTGACCTTGCGGTCGGGGAGCTTCTCCAGCTCCTTCAGGTCGACGATCAGGCCCTTCGGGATCTTCAGGTAGCCGAGATCACCGGCGATGCCCATGTTGCGGACCATCGAGCGGCCGACGAAGGCGACCTTGCGGCCACCGGCCTTGGCGGCGTCGAGGACCTGCTGGATCCGGTGCACGTGGCTGGCGAAGCTGGAGACGATGATCCGGCCGGGCGCCGTCCGGAAGACGGTGTCGATGGCCGGGCCGAGGTCCTTCTCGGCGGTGGTGAAACCGGGCACCTCGGCGTTGGTGGAGTCCGTCATGAACAGGTCGACGCCTTGCTCGCCGAGCTTGGCGAATCCGCGCAGGTCGGTGAGCCGGCGGTCCAGCGGGAACTGGTCCATCTTGAAGTCGCCGGTGTGCAGGACGACGCCGGCCCGGGTCCGGATCGCCACCGCGAGGCCGTCCGGGATCGAGTGGTTGACGGCGAAGAAGTCGCACTCGAAGGTGCCGAGCTTGCGCCGGTCGCCCTCCTTGACCTCGATCGTCTCCGGGCGGATCCGGTGTTCCTTCAGCTTGGCGGTGATGAACGCCAAGGTCAGCTTCGAACCGATCAGCGGGATGTCGCCGCGTTCCTTCAGCAGATACGGGACGCCGCCGATGTGGTCCTCGTGGCCGTGCGTCAGCACGATGCCGTCGATCTTGTCGAGGCGGTCGCGGATCCAGCTGAAGTCCGGCAGGATCACGTCGACGCCCGGCTGGTGCTCCTCCGGGAAGAGCACCCCACAGTCCACCACCAGCAGCCGGCCCTTGTGCTCGAACACGGTCATGTTGCGGCCGATCTCGCCGAGCCCGCCGAGCGCGACGATGCGCAGGGCGTTGTCCGGCAGGCGGGGCGGTGTTCCCAGGTCGGGATGCGGGTGACTCATAACCCGGACGGTATCGGAGAGTGGTGGTTGAACGTGGCACCGACCGGTACAAACAGGACCTCAATCACACCTGCTAGGCCCTCAGCCGGTACGCCGTATGCGGTCATCCGTCTACTCCGACCAGGTCTACGCCGGCCGATTCCTGGGCGACTTCTTCGACGGAGCGGGACGGGAGTGGCGGGGGAGTACCGCCCCAGGCCGGGCAGAGGGCCTTGTGGTCGCACCAGTCGCAGAGCGGACCCTTGCTCGGGCGCCAGTCGCCGGACTCGAGGGCCCTGGTGATCGCGCTCCACAACGCGGTGACCTTGCGCTCGCAGGCTCTGAGGTCCGCCTCGTCCGGCACATACCGGACGATCTCGCCGTTGCCCAGATACACCAGTTGCAGCATCGCCGGAACGACACCGCGCAGCCGCCAGAGCACGAGGGCGTAGAACTTCATCTGGAACAGGGCTTTGGCCTCGAAGAACTCCGACGGCGACCGCCCGGTCTTGTAGTCGACCACCCGGATCTCGCCGGTGGGCGCGACATCCAGCCGGTCGACATACCCCCGCAGCGTGAGCCCGGACTCCAGCTCGGTCTCGACGTACAGCTCCCGCTCGGCCGGCTCCAGCGCGTTCGGATTCTCCAGCGTGAAGTACTTCCCGAGCAGTTGATGTGCCTCGGCGAGCCACTTCGCGAGCTCCTCACCCTCGGCATCCTCCGCGAACAGCTCCGCGACCTCGGGCTCGGCCTCCAAGACGTGCTGCCACTGCGGCTCGAGCATCTCGGCCGCCCGCTCCAGCGTCCGCTCACCGGCGGGCAGATCGAAGAGTCGCTCCAGCACGCCGTGCACGACGGTCCCGCGAACAGCCGCCGACGAAGGTTTCTCCGGCAGCCGGTCGATCACCCGGAACCGGTACTTGAGCGGGCAGCTCATGAAATCCGCCGCCCGGGACGGGGACAGCGCCCCGCGCGGGTGGCCGTGCACATCAACTGCCGCTGCAACACTCATACCGGAAGGCTAGGCGAGACCACCGACAGTCCGCTCGCACGCCGCACCTCACCTGTGGACAACTCACAGCGGACTCCCAGCAGACTTTCGGCAAACCATCGGTCCCGCTCGCAATCCTTGGGTGAACCACACCTGGAGGAGACCGCCATGACCCAGCCGCACGAACACGATCTCGGCCTCGTCCACGACCTCGGAACGCTCCGCCGCCGCAACGTCCTCCGCCTGATCGCCGGCGCCGGCCTCGCCACATTGGCCGGCTGCGCGGACGCCACCGACACCGCCGGTACGCCGAACAGCTCGGCGACCATCCCGAACAACTCGGCGACGACCTCGGGTACGCCGACGACCAGCCCATCTTCGGCCAGTACTCCGAGCAGCACCGCGGCCAGTTGCGCCGAGGAGATCCCGGAGGAGACCGCTGGTCCCTACCCGGGCGACGGGTCGAACGGCCCGAACGTGCTGACCGAGTCGGGGATCGTGCGGAGCGACCTGACGAAGTCCTTCGGGTCCGCCTCCGGGGTCGCCAAGGGAGTACCGCTCACCGTGCAACTCGTAGTACAGGACAGCGCCAAGTGCACTCCACTGGCTGGTGCTGCCGTCTACGTGTGGCACTGCGATGCAGAGGGCAGGTACTCGATGTACGACGACGAGATCGGCGACGAGAACTACCTGCGCGGAGTACAGGCGGCTGATGCCCAGGGCAAGGTCACCTTCACGACGATCTTCCCTGCGGCGTACCAGGGACGCTGGCCGCACATCCACTTCGAGGTGTACGCATCGCTGTCCGAGGCAACGGCTGCAGGGAAGATCAGTGCGACCTCCCAGCTCGCACTGCCCGAGGAGACGTGCAAGACGGTCTATGCGACGAGCGGGTACGACGGGAGCACGCAGAACCTGGCGCAGACCTCACTGCAGCGCGACATGGTGTTCGGAGACGACGGCGGCGTACGGCAGCTCGCTACTGTCACCGGCAGCGTGCAGGACGGATACACGGCCCGCCTCACCGTGGGTGTTTAGTGCCCCGCGTCGGAAGTTCTTTGGCGCTTGCGGCGCCCAGGCACGCACCTCACGGCAGCGGAGAAAAGGCCACGATGGAAAGCATCGAGGCCTTCCCTCCGCCACCGCGATGCACGCACCTGACCACCGCAATCACTCAAACAACTTCCGACGCGGGGCACTAGCTGGGTGTTACCGGTCGACCAGTAGCGTTACCTCGATGTCTGAGCCGCGCGATCCCCACAGTCCCGTCCAGCCTGCCGGTCCTACCCCCGGCACCTGGGTCCTCGGGCGTGTCAAAGGGGTCAAGCTCACCATGCGCGTCACGTGGCTGCCTGTCGCAGTACTGCTCGCGCTGGGCTTCTCCACTGTCATCGGCGAGCAGTTCCCGGAGCTGGGCAGCTGGCGGTACGTCGCGTCGTTCGCGTTCGTGGTCGCCTTCACCTTGTCGATCCTGATCCACGAGCTGGCGCACGCGCTGGTCGCGATGCGGTTCGACATTCCGGTGACCGAGATCAACCTCGGCTTCTTCGCGGCCGGTACGCACATCGAGGGTGAGCGGAAGAGCCCGTTCGAGGAGTTCGCGATCTCGATCGTCGGGCCGCTCGCGTCGCTCGTGGTGGGTGGGCTCGCCTATCTCGGTTCGCGGGCCATCGACGAGGGGGTCGGCTACGTCGCGCTGTTCGAACTGGCGCTGGCGAACCTGATCGTCGGGGTCACAAACCTGTTGCCCGGGCTGCCGCTGGACGGCGGCTGGGTACTGCGCGCCTTCGTGTGGAAGCTGACCGGCAACATGCATACCGGCACCATCGCCGCCGCGTGGGCCGGCCGGCTGATCGCGATCTCCGTCCTGGCCGCGCCGGTCATCCTCGAAGAGGTCTTCGACCGGCAGCCGACGATCATCGACTTCGTGATCGCGCTGCTGGTCGGCTTCTTCCTCTGGATGGGCTCGACGGCGTCGCTCATGCAGGCCCGGTTGCGCCGCAAGCTGCCCGCCTTGCAGGTGCGCACGATGGCGCGCCGGGCGATCGCCGTACATTCCGGTACGCCGGTATCGGAGGCGGTCCGGATGGCCTCGGAGCAGCGCGCCGGTGCTGTCGTCGTGATGGACGGCGAGGGCCGGCCGCACGCGCTCGTCTCGGAGTCGGCCGTCAACGCGGTCGCCCCGAACCAGCGCCCGTGGACCACCGTCGGCGAGGTCTCCACCCGGATCGTCGCGGGCCACATCATCGGCGTCAACGACACCGGCGAAGAGATCCTCACCACCCTCCGCAAGAACCCCGCCTCGGAGTACCTCGTCCTCGACCCCGAAGGCCAGGTCTACGGCGTCCTAGCCACCGCCGACATAGAAGCAGCCTTCCGCACCCGCTGAGCCAGCTGCCCCAGCTGCCCGGCCGCCCCCAGCTGCCCCGGGCTGCCCCGGCTGCCCCGGCTACCCGGCCGCCCCCGGCTGCCCCGGCTGCTCACGGCTGGAGGGTTTTTCGCCCACTGACGCGCCTATTTCGCGGCATCGGCCGAACATCGCGTCAGTGGCCGTCCTCTCAAGAGAGGGAGAGCACGATGCGGGTGGTGGATGGGGTGGAAGTTAGGGTGAGCGCCTTATGTCTGATCTTCGTGATTTTCCTGATGCTTCGTTCTCCGGGGTGCACCATGGGCCGCTGCAGGCGGGGGAGTGGATCACTCTCTCGGACTCGAAGGGCCGGCGGCACTCGGTTTTTCTGGAGCGGGGGAAGGTCTTCCACACCACCAAGGGCGGGATCGAGCACGACGAGCTGATCGACGGGCCGGATGCGGTGGTGGTGCGCTCCAAGGGCGGAGTTGAGTACCTCGCGCTCAGGCCGTTGATGGCGGACTACTCGGTGTCGATGCCGCGGGGTGCCGCGGTGATCTACCCGAAGGACACCGCCCAGATCGTGACGATGGCCGACATCTTCCCGGGCGCCAAGGTCGTCGAGGCCGGCGCCGGCTCGGGTGCGCTGACGACCGCGTTGCTCAGAGCCGTCGGTATTCACGGCCAAGTGATCTCCTTCGAGCGTCGCGAGGACTTCGCCGAGGTGGCCCGGAAGAACGTCACCGGGTTCTTCGGTGCCGAGCACCCCGCCTGGACGCTGAATGTCGGCGACCTGGTGGAGTCGCTCGAGGAGGAAGACGTCGACCGCGTCGTACTGGACATGCTTGCCCCCTGGGAGTGCGTGGACGCCGCTGCCGGTGCCCTGGTCCCGGGAGGCGTCTTCTGCGCTTACGTGGCCACTACGACCCAGCTGAGCCGGGTGGTGGAGACGCTGCGGGCTCACGGCGAGTTCACCGAGCCGCGGGCCTGGGAGTCGCTGGTGCGCGACTGGCACGTCGAGGGACTGGCGGTCCGGCCGGGGCACCGGATGCAGGGTCACACCGCCTTCCTGGTCACCGCGCGACGCATGGCGCACGGCGTACAGGCGCCCCGGAAGAAGCGCCGGCCGGCGCCTGGTGCGTACGGCGACGACTATTCCGGCCCGCGGAAGTCCGATACACCCACCGACACGCCGGAAGCAACGGATTCATCCGCAACCGACACGTGATGGGATTCAGCTTGCTCGGCGTGCTTTTCTGGGTAAGGTCCATAGGGTCGAGCCCCACATGGTGAGGTGATGATCGTGGCTGGAGACGAGAGTCCTACCGCGGCAGAGCTGCGTAACCAGGTCAGGTACCTGGAGGCCGAGGTCGCAGCGTTGCGGCGGAGGTTGTTGGAGCACCCGGCAGACAGCCGGTCGCTCGAAGGCAGACTGTCCGAAACCCAAGCGTCGTTGGCGAGCGTGACCGCACAGAACGAGCGGTTGGCGGAAACGCTGCGCGAGGCGCGCGAGAAGATCATCGCCCTGAAGGAGGAGGTCGACCGGCTGGCGCAACCGCCATCCGGTTTCGGGACCTACCTGGGCCGCAACGACGACGACACGCTGGACGTGTTCACCGGGGGACGCAAGCTCCGGGTCGCTGCGAGTCCGTCAGTTGACTTGGACGCGCTCAAGCTCGGCCAGGAACTGATGCTGAACGAGGCGTTGAACGTGGTCGAGGCCTGCGACTTCGAAGTCGTCGGCGACGTGGTGATGTTGAAGGAGCTGCTGGCCGACGGCGAGCGGGCGCTGGTGATCGCGCAGGCCGACGAGGAACGGGTCGTCCGGCTCGCCTCGCCACTGCTCGACATCGCGCTGCGGGCCGGTGACTCACTGCTGCTGGAGCCCCGCTCCGGCTATGTCTACGAGAAGATCCCGAAGTCCGAGGTCGAGGAGCTGATCCTCGAAGAGGTCCCGGACATCGACTACACCCAGATCGGTGGCCTGGCCGGCCAGATCGAGCAGATCCGGGACGCGGTCGAGCTGCCGTACCTGCACAAGGACCTGTTCCTGGAGCACGAGCTCAAGCCGCCGAAGGGCGTCCTGCTGTACGGCCCGCCGGGCTGTGGCAAGACGCTGATCGCGAAGGCGGTGGCGAACTCGCTGGCCAAGAAGGTGGCCGAGCGGACCGGGGTGGAGGGGCAGAAGTCGTTCTTCCTCAACATCAAGGGCCCGGAGCTGCTGAACAAGTACGTCGGTGAGACCGAGCGGCACATTCGCCTGGTCTTCCAGCGTGCTCGCGAGAAGGCCTCCGAGGGGATGCCGGTGATCGTGTTCTTCGACGAGATGGACTCGCTGTTCCGCACCCGCGGCTCCGGTGTCTCCTCCGACGTCGAGAACACCATCGTGCCGCAGCTGCTCAGCGAGATCGACGGCGTCGAGGGCTTGGAGAACGTCCTGGTCATCGGTGCCTCGAACCGCGAGGACATGATCGACCCGGCGATCCTGCGGCCGGGCCGGCTGGACGTGAAGATCAAGATCGAGCGCCCGGACGCGGAGTCCGCGCGGGACATCTTCTCGAAGTACCTGACCCCATCGCTGCCGCTGCACGCCGACGACCTCGGCGAGTTCGGTGGCGACCGGCGAGAGTGCGTCAACGGGATGATCCAACGCACGGTCGAGCGGATGTACACCGAGGCCGACGAGAACCGCTTCCTCGAGGTCACCTACGCCAACGGTGACAAGGAGGTCCTGTACTTCAAGGACTTCAACTCGGGCGCGATGATCCAGAACATCGTCGACCGGGCCAAGAAGATGGCGATCAAGGCCTTCCTGGACGACAACCAGAAGGGTCTGCGGGTGCAGCACCTGCTGCAGGCGTGCGTCGACGAGTTCAAGGAGAACGAGGACCTGCCGAACACGACCAACCCGGACGACTGGGCCCGGATCTCCGGCAAGAAGGGCGAGCGGATCGTCTACATCCGCACCCTCATCTCCGGCAAGCAGGGCACCGAACCAGGTCGCTCCATCGACACAGCGACCAACACAGGTCAGTACCTGTAAACAGCATTCCCAGAGCCGCCCCGGTCCCCTTCGGACCGGGGCGGCTCTTGCGTACTCCGTGACGCGGCTCCTCGTCGTACGGGCCGGTGTGAGTGCTGCCCGGGATACGTCTGAAGCTCCGGTACGCCCAGCAGCCGCACGGCGTACGGCTCAACCCCGGTACGCCGAGCAACCAGCCGCTCGGGCGAACGGCGAGAGGCGGCCAGGTGGGACCCGTCGGCACGCAGATGTGCCGGAGCATGGGGCGCTGGGGATTCGCCAAGCTCGAGGGGAGCGGTGGTGCTGCCGATGTGTGCAGGCGCCCGCTCTAACACCATCGCGGGGAAGTTGCCAGGGAGGTGGGTCTACCTGGTCCCGGGTTGGCGGACGGGGCGGGGGTCAGGGTTTCCCCTGATCCGGGGTGGGGTCTGGGCGGCGTACGGTCGTCGGTATGGCGACGGAAGAGATTCGCAAGGACCTGCGTGCGGCGGTGGCGGCGCGTCAGGAGCTCGGGCCGGACTACGAGCCCGAGATCATCGAAGGGTTCCTCGCGAAGCTCGACGCGCAGACCGCGCAGCATCTCGCCGCGCCGCCGGTGCAGGCGCCCAAGCCGGTCCGCGAAGGCGACCCGGGCGGCCTCGCGCTGGCGATCATCTCGGTCACCGCCGGCATCCCGATCACCGCCATCGCCGCCGCCCAGGAAGGCGTCGTCGCCATGTTCGTCTGCTGGGGCGGCCTCGTCGGCATCAACCTGGCCCGCTCCATGTCGCGCTTCATCAGCCGCCAGCAGTAGTTACTTGCTCAGCGGCACCTGACGACCGCGGTTGTCGAAGGCCCGGAACTCGCGCACCTTGCCGGGTCTGTCCGACTTGCTGATGCTGTCGGCGGCGTCCGCATAAGCGATCCCGTCCTTGACCACGCCCTCGTACCACGGGCCGGCACCACCCGACCAGACCAGGCGTGACTGGATCCGGGCGATCTCGGGACGCACCTTGTACATCCCCCAGAACTCGTCGACCGAGACCGTCGGAGCGCCGTTCGGCGGCATGCCCGTCTCGATGTAGTTCAGCTCGTCGATCGCGAGGATGCCTTGAGCCGGAGTCGGTTCGGCTGTCCAAGCGCTGTCCAGGACATCATGGCCGGAACCGGTCGCAGTGCAGAAGAGGATCCCCAGGCTGCGGCCGGGCTGGGCCTTGGGCTGCGACACCTTCATCAGGGCCACCACGCCGGTCCGGTTCTTCTCGTTGCTGATACTCGCGAACCGCTTCACCTTGCGGCTCCAAAGGATTTCGTCCCCGGTCTGGCGCAGAGCGGTCTGACAGGTCCGCTGCACCTTGGCCAGCTCGGCCGGGCTCGCCGGTCCGAGGTCGATCTTGATTGCGTCCGGGACGACCGAATCGGTCACTGCTGGTGCGGTGTTGTCACCCTGGTGACTGATGAGGGTCGCTCCGGCGATGACGGCGGCGACCGCGGTCACCGCGGCGACCGGGACGGCCCAGGGACGTGGCGTACGCCGTACGGGGGATTGCATGACGCGCCGGCGCAAGCGGGCGCGCTGCTCCACGGACAGCGGGGGGATCGGGGGCGGGTCCAACCTGGTGGTCATGAGAGCTCCTCGGAGAGCGCGATGCGGGAGAGCAGGTTGGGGAAGCGGCGGCGGGTTCGGTGCAGCCGGGCTTTGACGGTGCCGACCGGTACGCCGAGCGCGTCGGCGGTCTCGGCCAGCGTCAGCCCGGACCAGACGACCAGCTCGAGCGTCTCCCGTTCGTGCCGGGGAAGTTTGGCCAGCGCTTGCCGGATGGCGGACATCTGGCGTTCGTCGTCGAGCCGGCGGGCGACCTCGGCCGCGTGATCGGTCTCCGGGGACGGATCGGGCAGGCGCTCCACCAGGCTCCGGAACCGTCGGGTGGTGCGGAACAGGGAACGGCATTCGTTGCCTGCCACCACCAACAGCCAGCCACGGGCGCTCGGTGCGGTCAACGGGCCTGGCGGGTTGCGCTGGAAGCGTCGCCAGGTGCTCAGGAAGGTCGCCTGGACGACGTCCTCGGCGGCGGTCCAGGAGGCGGTACGGCGGAACGCGAAGCCGTACACGTCGTCGGCATAGCGGTCGAACAGTTCGCCCAGCGCGGACTGGTCGCCGGTTCGCAGACGGTCCCACAAGTCGGCGTCGACGCTCGGCACCGTCGCTCCGTCAACGCTCGGCACGGTCGCTCCGTCCGGAGTCGGTGCTGCAGATCCGGCGGCCATGGGCGGCTCCGTCTCGTCGGTCAGGGTGATGTTCACATCGGGGAGTGGCCGCTCACCCCGCCGATGGTTGCATCAGAGCCGGTCCAGAATCCCTTCGAGCGCCTCGTCGACCTCGTCCGGCAGGTCGAGCAGCAGTCCGCGATGGACGGCGCACCAAGGTCCGAGCCGATGCCAGTCGAGAGCGCGCTCCCGCAGCTCAGCCGTCACCTCGTAAGTCTGCGAGACCCCCTCGGCAACGACCGCCGGAGCGCCGTTGAGCAGCCAGGACAGGTCGAGCGCCGGATCACCGATCTCCGCGTCGGTCCAGTCGATGATCCCGGTGATCCGTCCGTCGCGTACCAGCAGGTGATCAGGCCCGAGATCGGCATGGATGAGCGCTGTCCGCACACCCTCGACGCGGTCCAGCAGAGCGGCGCCCGCAGCCTGATTCGCAGTGGGGAGGAGCGGAAGCACCAGCTCCCGAGCCTCAGCGAGAAACCTGTTCTTGTCAGCAGCTGCAGTGGAGGCATCGACAGCGCCATGCTCGACAGCCGCGACCGGGTCGACCCCATGCAGAGCCTTGAGAAACGCCCCGAGCTCGCGGCCCAGCGCAGTACTGGCTTGTGACAATGGCTCACCAACCAACAGTCGATGCCGTACGCCGTCCGCAGTGGGCTCCGGAATCGGTACGGGCAAGGGCAGCTGTGGTGCGAGCCAGGGGAGGAGCCGTGCTTCGGAGAGAAGACGTGGGCGGACCTCTTCGCGACGAGGAGCCCTGTGGAGCCAGTCGCCCTCCAACCAGGCTCTGCTGTCCCAGCCGTTGTCCGTGATCGTCATACAAAGCTCCGTACCAGCGGCCCGAGCAATGCGGCCGTGTCCGGCATCACCGGCCACGACGGGTCATCCAGCTTCGCGGCAAGCTCAGCAGGCGACATCCAGGCACCCCAGGCGACCTCCTCCGGCTGGTGTTCGATCGGCCCGTTCCACACACAGGTGTAGAGATAGGCGTGGTACGACGTGTTGTCGTCGGCGTAGTCGCCTTCGGGCAGCTTCACCAGGTCGGCCCCGACGATCCCGAGCTCCTCGGCCAGCTCGCGCACCACCGCGTCGTACGGGTCCTCGCCGGCCGCGACGACGCCACCGGCTGCGAAGTCGTAGTACGAGGGATAGACGTCCTTCGTGGCGGTCCGCTGGTGGACGTAGATGTCGCCGGAGCTGTTGCGGACCAGTACGCCGGTCGCCGCGTGGCGCAGGTTGTCCCTGCGCATCACCGAGCGTGGAGCGCTACCGCACACCCGTCCCTCGGAGTCCAGCAACGCCACGAGTTCGTCCATTTGGGCAGTCTCACACGTAACCCTGTGGACACGTCCACACCTTTAGTCCCCGGTACCGCGTAGGCTCGAAGCCATGAGTGTTCGGCGGATCATGGGCACCGAGACCGAGTTCGGGATCTCGGTGCCGGGCCAGCCCGGGGCGAACCCGATGCTGACCTCCAGCCAGGTAGTGAACGGCTACGCCCAGACGCAGCCACTGGCGCGCAAGACGAGGTGGGACTTCGACGAGGAGCACCCGCTGCGGGACGCGCGCGGCTTCGACCTGAGCCGGGAGGTGGCTGATTCCAGCCAGCTCACCGACGAGGAGACCGGGCTGGCCAACGTCATCCTGACCAACGGCGCGCGGTTGTACGTCGACCACGCCCACCCGGAGTACTCCGCGCCGGAGTGCACCAATCCGCGCGACGTGGTGGTCTGGGACAAGGCCGGCGAGCTGGTGATCATGGAGGGCGCACGGCAGGCCCGGCAGATCCCGGGGGCGCCGCCACTGAACCTGTACAAGAACAACACCGACAACAAGGGCGCGTCGTACGGCTCGCACGAGAACTACCTGATGCGCCGGTCGACCCCGTTCGCATCGATCGTGCGGCACCTGACGCCGTTCTTCGTCAGCCGCCAGGTGGTCACCGGCGCGGGCCGGGTCGGGATCGGCCAGGACGGTAACGCGCACGGCTTCCAGATCAGCCAGCGGGCGGACTACTTCGAGGTCGAGGTCGGCCTGGAGACGACGCTGAAACGGCCGATCATCAACACCCGCGACGAGCCGCACGCGAACCCGGACCGCTATCGCCGGCTGCACGTGATCATCGGCGACGCGAACCTGTCCGAGATCTCGACGTACCTGAAGGTCGGTACGACGTCACTCGTGCTCGCGATGATCGAGGACGGCTGGCTGACCGACGACCTGAGCGTCGACCGGCCGGTCACCGCGCTGCACGAGATCAGCCACGACCCGACCTGCACGCACCTGATGACGCTGAAGGACGGCCGCAAGATCACCGCCGTCCAGCTCCAGGTGGAGTATCTGGAGCAGGCCCGCAAGTACGTCGAGGACAAGTACGGCGACGACGCGGACCGGCAGACCAAGGACGTCCTGCAACGCTGGGAGAACGTCCTGGACCAGCTGGCCACCGACCCGATGAAGCTGGCCGACCAGCTCGACTGGGTCGCCAAGCTGAAACTGCTGCAGTCCTACCGCGATCGCGACGGCCTGGACTGGGACGACTCCAAGCTGCACCTGGTCGACCTCCAGTACGCCGATCTGCGACCGGACAAGGGCCTGTACTACAAGCTGGTGAAGGCCGGCCGGATGCAGCGCCTCGTCACCGACGAGGAGATCCGGATGGCCGTCTCACACCCGCCGACGGACACCCGCGCCTACTTCCGCGGCCGCTGCATGCAGCAGTACGCCGGTCAGGTGGCGGCCGCGTCCTGGGACTCGGTGATCTTCGATCTGCCGGGCAAGGAATCGTTGCAGCGCATCCCTACTTTGGACCCGTTGCGCGGTACCAAAGCCCATGTTGGGGCCTTACTTGACCAGTGCGACACCGCGAGTGACCTGGTTCGCACCATTACTGGGGGTGCCGCCGGGTAGGGTCGCTATAGAGAGTCGGTTGGGCGGCTTTCCACTGCGGTTCTAGGAGGTGTGTGCCATGGCGAAGGACGGCGGGCAGCAGCACAAGCAGCCGAAGCGTTCGACGACCGAGGAAGAGGTCACCGAGGTCAAGTCGACCGAGGATGCCGCCGAGCGCAAGGAACGGCTCGACGACGACGTGGACTCGATCCTCGACGAGATCGACGAGGTGCTGGAGGAGAACGCGGAAGAGTTCGTCCGCGGGTTCGTTCAAAAGGGTGGGGAGTGAACCGCTAGATGACATTCGATGCCTCCGGCCGGTTGCCGGAAGCCTTCCTGGTCCCAGGTGGCTCGTCCTTCATGGACTTCATCGCCGGGCACGCGCCCGACCTGTTGCCCGGACGACGCTCCCTGGGGTCGGCAGATTTCTCCGCCGACGTCCCGCACGGTACGACGATCGTCTCGGCCACCTTCCCCGGTGGCGTGCTGATGGCCGGCGACCGGCGGGCCACGATGGGCAACATCATCGCCCAGCGTGACATCGAGAAGGTCTTCCCCGCCGACGAGTACTCCGCGGTCGCGTTCGCGGGCTCGGCCGGATTCGGGATAGAGATGGTCCGGCTCTTCCAGGTCGAGCTGGAGCACTACGAGAAGCTCGAGGGCACCACGCTCAGCCTGGACGGCAAGGCGAACCGGCTCAGCGCGCTGATCCGGGGCAACCTGGCGATGGCGATGCAGGGCCTGGCCGTGGTGCCGCTGTTCGCGGGCTACGACGAGGACATCAAGGGCGGCCGGATCTTCTCCTACGACGCCACCGGCGGCCGGTACGAGGAGCATTCGTTCCACAGCGTCGGCTCGGGCTCGCTGTTCGCCCGGGGCGCGCTGAAGAAGCTCTACCGGCCGGACCTGTCCGAGTCGGAGTGCGCGACGGTCGCGGTCCAGTCCCTGATCGACGCGGCGGACGACGACTCGGCGACCGGCGGGCCGGACATGCTGCGCCGGATCTTCCCGGTGATCGGCGTGGTCACGGCCGACGGCTACCGGCGCCTGCCGGAGGACGAGGTGGCGTCGATCGTCGACGCCGTCTGGGCCGCCCGGCACGAGCGGCCCGACGGCCCGGCCTCCTCGCTGACCTGATGGTCTCGCTGACCTGAGCCCGCCCGCGCTTCGACGACAAGGACTTTCATGAGCGTTCCCTTTTACGTCTCTCCCGAACAGCTGATGCGGGACCGGGCGGACTTCGCCCGGAAGGGCATCGCCAAGGGCCGCAGCGCGATCGCACTGCAGTACGCCGACGGCATCCTGTTCGTGGCGGAGAACCGGTCACCCGCCCTGCACAAGGTGGCCGAGATCTACGACCGGATGGCGTTCGCCGCGGTCGGGCGGTACAACGAGTTCGAGAACCTGCGGATCGCCGGCGTCCGGCTGGCCGACATGCGCGGGTACTCCTACGACCGGCGGGACGTGACCGGCCGGGCACTGGCGAACGCGTACGCGCAGACGCTCGGTGCGATCTTCTCCTCCGGTGGCGAGAAGCCGCTCGAGGTGGAGATCCTGGTCGCGGAGATCGGCAACACGCCCGCCGCGGACCAGATCTACCGGCTCACCTACGACGGCTCGATCGCGGACGTCCGCGGGTACGCCGTGATGGGTGGACCGGCCGAGCAGGTCGCGGACTACATCGGTGAGCACTACGCCGAGGGGATCTCGCTCGCGGGCGCGCTCCGGCTCGCGGTCGATGCCCTCGGCCACGACGGCACCGAGACCCGGCAGCTCGAGCCGGACCAGCTCGAGGTCGCCGTGCTGGACCGGACCCGCTCGCAGGTGCGCAAGTTCAAGCGGATCTCCGAGGAGACGCTGGCCCGGATCCTGTCCGAGTCCAGGCCGGACACCTCGCCGACCACCGAACCGGGCGCGCACACCGAGACGCCGGAGTCGGTCAACGGCGGCAACTACGAAAGCGCCACCACGGACGGAGCCGACGACGCCCCGGTAGCACCGCCCGTCGAGGACGACACCCCGATCGCACCACCAGAAGACCCGGACACCAGCAACCCGCTATGACGGCTGAATCTGCGGCTGCCGGGGAATCATCTTCCCCGGCAGCTCGGCCTGCTGATCCGTTGCCGTGGGAGCTGATCGGCGAGAAACCGGCGTACGACGGATTTCTGACCGTCAAACGCAGGCGCTATCGGTTGCCGGACGGGCGTGAGGTCGACTGGGATGTTTTCGGGCCGGAGCTGAACTCCGGCTTCGCATCCGGGGTGACCGTACTGCCGTTGACTCCGGAGGGCCGGATCGTCACCGTCCGGATGTTCCGTGCCGGCCCGGATCAGGTGGTGACGAACCTGCCGGGCGGGCTGGTGGATCCGGGGGAGGAGCCGGCCGACGGCGGCCGCCGGGAGCTGGAGGAAGAGACCGGCTACACCTGCGAATCCATCGAGATCGTCAGCTGGTTGTGGGCCAGCTCGTCATCGGTCTTCCGCAAATACGTCGCGATCGCCCGCGGCTGCCGACCCGACGGCAAGCAAAACCTCGACGAGACCGAAGACTGCGTCCCGGTAGAACTCACCGTCGACGAGCTCCGCGCAGAACTCCGCAAACCAGGAGCCATGACCGGCACCGACGCGGCGTACGTGGCAATGGACCACGCCGGCCTCCTCTAATCCGCAACCTCGAACACCCACCCACCCGGCCGTCCGGTCACCAAATACCCCTCTCCAACCCCCGACAGCATGTCCGAACCTCCCGAACATTGCCCCGACCCCCGACGTCCTGGTGTGGAGGGTCTGACACCCGGGTCGGGGGTCCGGTCAGGAAATTCCCCTCCCGAACACCTGGTCGGGGGTCCGGTCAGGAAATAACCCCTCCTGAACCTCCGGGTGCCTGTCCGGGCGGCCGGGTTGTTGACCGGATCTCTGGGTTGGTGTCCGGGCTGGCGAAAATTTGTCGCGGCGGACGTGGGCCGGCGCTAGCGTTCAGCAAATGACTGATGACCCGTACGGCGATGAGCGGTTGGTCGGCCTCTACGACCTCGACAACCCGGATGGCATCGATCACGCGTACTTCCGCGCGCTGGCCGACGAACTCAAGGCGACCAAGATCGTGGACCTTGGCTGCGGCACCGGGCTGCTGACCAGAAGCTTCGCAAAAGAAGGTCGTGAGGTGATCGGGGTCGACCCGAGCAAGACGATGCTGGACTACGCGCGGAAGCAGCCGGGCGCGGAGGCCGTCACCTGGATCGACGGCGACGCGAGTGCGATCGAGCAGAGCGGCGACGCCGGGCTCGTCATCAGTTCCGGCAACACGATGATGCACATCAGCAACGACGACCTGCCAGGGGTGCTCACCTCGGTCGCCGGAGCCCTCAAGCCAGGCGGCGTCTTCAGCTTCGAGAGCCGCAACCCGGCCGCGCGCGCCTGGGAACAGTGGGGCCGCGACGCGACGTACGGCGAGCGCGACACTCCCGTCGGCCGCCTGATCGAGTGGATGGACGTCCTCGAGGTCGATGAAGGCAGGGTCGTCTTCGAAGCACACAACGTCTTCGAGGACGGCAGCGATGCGGTTTCCATCACCACCCTGTACTTCCGTACTGCGGAACGCCTCACCACCGCTCTGGAAAAGGCCGGCCTCACCGACATCACCATCCACGCCGGTTGGCAAACCGAGCCGTTGACCGACACCTCCCGGCTGTTCGTTTTCCGGGCCACGAAGCCGGTCGACTAAAGTAGGCGGCGGATCGCGACTGGCGTTCGGGTGGATCACCACCGGGGAGCGGTCCGCCGGAGGACCTCCGGCCGAAGCCGCGCGCCTGGGTGACCGACCTGTTCGTCGACGCCCGAAGGAGCGCGTGTATGACTGCCCAGCTGATGATCGGTACCGACCTCGCCGCCGAGATGGTGGCCAGAGCGGCCGAGCGAGCCAAGAAGCTGCAGGACGAGACCGGCGTCCAGCCCTGCCTGGCGACCGTCCTGGTCGGCGACGACCCGGCCTCGGCGACGTACGTCCGGATGAAGCAGAACCGGAGCAAGAAGGCCGGCATCGGCTCGCGCAGCGTCGTACTGCCCGCGGAGACCACCACCGAGGAGCTCGTCGCCGAGCTGACCAAGCTCTCCGAGGACCCGTCCGTGCACGGGATCCTGCTGCAGCACCCGGTGCCGGCCCAGATCGACGAGCGCGCCGCGTTCGAGGCGATCAACCCCGAGAAGGACGTCGACGGCGTCACCATGCATGCGTTCGCCGCGATGGCGTTCGGCGAACCGGGCTTCCGGTCCTGTACGCCGGGCGGCATCCTCCGGCTGCTCGAGGCGTACGACGTCCCGCTGGAAGGCGCCCACGCCGTCGTCATCGGACGCAGCCCGATCCTCGGCAAGCCGGTCGGAATGTTGCTGCTGGCATCGAACGCGACCGTCACCTACACGCACTCGAAGACCCGCGGCCTGGCCGACATCGTGCGGACCGCCGACATCGTGGTCGCCGCCGTCGGCAAGGCGAACTTCGTCCGGGGCGACTGGCTCAAGCCCGGTGCAGTGGTGATCGATGCCGGATACAACGAAGGCAACGTCGGGGACGTGCACTTCGAGGAGGCCGCCGAGGTGGCGAGCCTGATCACCCCGGTGCCCGGCGGGGTCGGCCCGATGACCATCTCGCTGCTGCTGGAGCAGACCGTCGACGCTGCGGAACGGCAGTCGTAGGGGCAGAATGCGAGACAGCTGGGCGCCGCTACGGCGAAATGGTTAGGGTTGACGTGAGCAAGTAAGTGGCGAACTAGGAGGCAGGCACTGTGGCGGTACGGGCGATCCGGGGAGCCACCCAGCTCGAGAAGGACGAGCGCGAGCACCTGCTCGAGCGGTCCGCCGAGCTGGTCCGGGCGGTGCTGCAGGCCAACGACCTGGAGTCCGCGGACCTGATCAGCATCCTGTTCACGGTCACCCCGGATCTGCGGTCGGAGTTTCCCGCGGTGGCCGGCCGGCAGATCGGGCTCACCGACGTACCGCTGATGTGCATGCAGGAGATCGACGTACCGCACGCGCTGCCGCGGGTGGTCCGGATGATGGTGCACGCGGAGTCGCCGCGTTCGCGGGAGAAGATCCAGCATGTCTACCTGCACGGCGCCGTCAAGCTTCGCCCCGACCTGACGGGTGCTCAGTGACCGAGCTGCGCGGACCGGTCCGGATCGTCGGCACCGGACTGATCGGTACGTCGATCGGCCTGGCGCTCGGGCGGCTCGGCGTCGTCGTGGAGCTGGTCGACGCCGATCCCGACAACGCCCTGATGGCGGAGCGGATCGGGGCCGGCTCGCGGCTGGTCCAGATCGAGCCGCAGCTCGTCGTCGTCGCCGTACCGCCGGATCACGTCGGCGCGGTGGTGGCCGAGCAGCTGAAGCAGAGCGACGCGATCGTCACCGACGCGGCCAGCGTGAAGTCGAAGCCGCTCACCGAGGCCCGGGCGCTCAGTTCGGCCGAGGACCTCACCCGGTACGTCGGCAGCCACCCGATGGCCGGATCGGAACGCAATGGCCCGCTCGCAGGCAGGGCGGACCTGTTCGACGGCGCAACCTGGGCCGTCACTCCGCACGAGACCAGCTCGACCGAAGCCGTCGAGCTCGTACGCCGGCTCGCCGAGGCAGCCGGTGCGCGCACGGTCGAGCTGTCCGTCGAGGACCACGACCTGGCCGTCGCCCGCGTCTCGCACCTGCCGCAGCTGATGTCGTCGCTCGCGGCCGGCACGCTGGTCGACGCGCCGGCCGCCCACCTGGAGCTGTCCGGCCAGGGCGTTCGCGACGTCACCCGGATCGCGGCCAGCGATCCCGGCCTGTGGACCCAGATCGTCTCGGCCAACTCACCGGCCCTGAGCGGCCTGCTGGAAGGGATCCGGGACGAACTCGACCGGCTACTCATTGCCCTGGGCAAGGAAGAGGCGGCCGACGAGGTGACCGCGGTGCTGAACCGCGGCGTCTCCGGCGCGGTCCGGGTGCCCGGCAAGCACGGCGCCCCGCACATCGAGCTGGTGCCGGTGCTCGTCACGATCCCCGACCGGCCCGGCCAGCTGGCCCGGCTGTTCAACGACGCGGCCGCCTCGGGCGCGAACGTCGAGGACCTGCGGATCGACCACAGCCCCGGTCGCCCGGTCGGTGAGGTCGAGCTGGACGTCAAGCCGGACTCGGTGGACCAGCTGGTGCGGGTACTGACCGAGCGGGGCTGGGCCGTACACCGGTAACCTCTGGCCCATGATCATCGCTGTCGACGGCCCGAGCGGTTCCGGTAAATCGAGCACGGCCCGCGGGGTCGCCACCAGGTTGGGACTGCAGTACCTCGACACCGGTGCGATGTACCGCGCGGTGACCTGGTCGGTGCTGGAGCACGGGATCGACCCCGCCGATCAGGACGCGGCCGCGAACCGGGCCCGCGAGCTGCAGCTGGCGATGTCTACGGACCCGCAGCACCAGACCGTCGGAGCCGACGGGACGGACATCACCGAGGCGATCCGGGATCCACGGATCAGCGAGAGCGTGAGCAAAGTAGCCGCCACCAACCTCGCCGTACGGGCTGAGCTGATCGCCCGGCAGCGGGCGATCATCGCGGCTGCTCAGCCGACCGGCGGGATCGTCGTGGAGGGCCGCGACATCGCGACCGTGGTCGCTCCCGAGGCCGAGCTGAAGGTGGTCCTCACCGCCGACCAGGAAGCCCGGATGGCCCGCCGCAAGGCCGAGCTGACCGAGGGTGCGGTATCCGCCGAGCAGTTGCGGGACCAGATCGTCCGGCGGGATGCCGACGACTCGACCGTCGCCCAGTTCCTGGTGGCCTCCGACGGGGCCGTCACCGTCGATTCCACTCACCTGTCACTGGAGGAGGTCATCGAAGTGATCTGCCGTCTGGCGAAAGAGGCCGAGGCCGCCCCTCGCGACCGGGAGTCATGACCGCCGAGCTCACCGGCCACCGGGAGCTGCCGCGGACCGACGACCTGGCCCCTTTGCCGTACCGGCTCGGCGTGCCGCTGCGGCTGGTGGTCCGCCAGTACTTCCGCCGGCGCTACGACCTGACCGTGCACCGCGAGGACCTGTTCCCGCGCACCGGCCCGGTGTTGATGGCACCGAACCACCTCGGTCTCCTCGACGGCCCGCTGCTGGGCGCGATCGCACCCCGGATGGTGCACCAGCTCGGCAAGATCGAGGCCTTCACCGGGTTGCAGGGCAAGGTGCTGGTCCGGGTCGGCCAGATCCCGATCGACCGGTCCGCGTACGACGTATTGGCGATCCGCCGCGCGATCCAGGTGCTGCGGGCCGACCGGGTGCTCACCATCTATCCGGAGGGCAGGCGGGGACCGGGGGACTTCCGACGGATGCGGACCGGGGTCGCCTACCTGGCCGCCGTGACCGGTACGCCGATCCTGCCGGTCGCGCTGCTCGGGACCAGGCAGCCGGGCGGTGACGTGGAGCGCTTTCCGCCCCGCGGAACCCGGCTGGATGTGGTGTATGGCGAACCTTTCACCGTCGAGCGCGTACCATTTCCGAGGAGGCACTCGGATTTACGCGTGATTGCCGACCAGATCGGCGACGTGCTGCGGGCCCATGTGCAGGCGGCCGTCGCAGCCACCGGCAACCCGCTTCCGGGGATGCCAGACCAGAAGGATCCTGATGAGTGACCTGCCCACCGGCTACGAGTTCGCCGCGGAGCCGACCCACGAGCGCGAGGACACCGGCCCGCTGCCCGTGGTCGCGATCGTCGGCCGGCCCAACGTCGGCAAGTCGACGCTGGTGAACCGGATCATCGGCCGCCGGGAAGCGGTGGTCGAGGACACTCCGGGGGTCACCCGGGACCGCGTCTCGTACGACGCCAACTGGGCCGGCCGCGGCTTCACGCTCGTCGACACCGGCGGCTGGGACCCGGACGCGGTCGGCTTCGCGGCCCTGGTCGCAGCGCAGGCCGAGGTGGCGATCAGTCTCGCGGACGCCGTGATCTTCGTGGTGGACGCGACCGTCGGGATCACCGACTCCGACGAAGCGGTCGTCCGCGTACTGCGGAAGTCGGGCAAGCCGGTCGTGCTCGCGGCCAACAAGGTGGACGACCAGCGGGTCGAGGCCGAGGCGATGAACCTGTGGAGCCTCGGGATCGGTGAACCGTTCCCGATCTCCGCGATGCACGGGCGCGGCACCGGGGACATGCTGGACGCAGTACTGGCTGCCCTGCCGGACGCACCGGCCGAGCGCGACGCCGAGATCGGCGGACCGCGCCGGGTAGCGATCGTCGGCAAGCCGAACGTGGGCAAGTCCTCGCTGCTGAACAAGGTGGCCAAGGAGGACCGCGTAGTCGTCAGCGACGTCTCCGGTACGACGGTCGACCCGGTCGACGAGCTGATCGTGCTCGGCAAGAAGCAGTGGCGCTTCATCGACACCGCCGGCATCCGACGCAAGGTGAAGAACGTCCAGGGCCACGAGTACTACGCCAGCCTGCGCACCAACAGCGCGATCGAGCGGGCTGAGGTCGTCGTAGTCGTGGTCGACGCGTCCGAGCCGATGACCGAGCAGGACATCCGGATCATGAACACGGTCGAGGAGACCGGCAAGGCGCTCGTGATCGCCTACAACAAGTGGGACCTGGTTGACGAGGACCGCCGGTACTACCTGGAGAAGGAGATCGACCGCGACCTGGTGCAGTTCCGCTGGGCGCCGCGGGTGAACATCTCCGCGATGACCGGGCGGCACATGGAGAAGCTGGTGCCCGCCATCGAGGCAGCGCTGGACGGCTGGCAGACGCGCGTCCCGACCGGCCAGCTGAACGCGTTCCTCGGCCGGCTCGTGGCGGCGCACCCGCACCCGGTCCGCTCCGGCAAGCAGCCGAAGATCCTGTTCGGCACCCAGGCCACCACGATGCCGCCGACGTTCGCGATCTTCACCTCAGGCGCCTTCGAACCGTCGTACCAACGCTTCATCGAACGCCGCCTCCGAGAAGACTTCGGCTTCGTAGGCAGCCCCGTCCACGTCCAAATCCGCCCGCGGGTGAAGAAGCCGAAGAGCTAACTCAGAAGTCGTGGGAACCCGGTAAGAAGCACCCCGTCGGATGGGGTAAGGTTTACTCGCTCGCTGCTACAGGAGTGGGTTTTCGGGCTGTGGCCTAGTTGGTAAGGCGCTAGTCTGGGGGACTAGAGATCCCGAGTTCAAGTCTCGGCAGCCCGACCGAAAGAGGAGCACCGACAATGTCGGTGCTCCTCTTTAGTCTCCCCTCATGAACGCGATCGGGGACAAGCGCGGCTGGACCGACGCCCAGTTGCGAGAGGCGATCGAGGGCAGCCGGTCCTGGCGTGCAGCCGCTCGAGCCTTGGGGTTGAAGGACACCTCCGCGAGCGTGGTGAGAACCATCAAACGCCACACAGCGCGGCTGGAACTCGACGTCTCTCATTTCACTGGTCAGCGTCGATGGTCCGACCGTCAACTGCGTGAGGCGGTCGTGGCGTCTACGTGCTGGGCCGAGGTGATGAGCGGCCTCGGAGTGGCGGATAACGGGCCGGATCGGGTGCGGGTCAAGGGGCACGCGGCGAGGCTGGGGTTGGACTGGGGGCACCTGAAGACTCCGCACCATCACTCGGAGCCGGGTGAGGTTTTCGATGAGCCGGTACGCGAGGAGATGCTGAGTGCTGCGGCACCGGCGGTGGCTATGGCGTGGTTCGCCTTGCGCGGTTGTGCCGTCGCGCTGCCGGTCGAGCCGCAGGAGTATGACCTGCTGGTGACCATGCCAAAAGGCATCCAGCGGGTTCAGGTGAAGACGTGTGTTCGGCCGAACGGTAAGGGTCGCTGGTCAGTGGGCGTCGGGCGACGGCCGTACGTGCTGGACAAGTCCGCAGGAAAGATGCCGTACGACCCTGATGGGTTGGACTTGTTCTTCATCGTGCTGGGGAACGGCAGCATCTACCTGATCCCGAGCGCTGTGCTGGCCGGACGTGTGCAGATCGATGCGGGTAGTTACGCGCCGTACCGCGTCGGCGACGCATCGAGCCTCGTGAGCTGAGCTTCCCTTCTCCTGGCTTGATTGCACTGTAATGATGTAATCAGGAGGCGTGTGATGGCGGACGATGACGTACTGGATGCTTACTCGCGGGTGGTTTCGGGGGTGGCGGAGCATCTCATCCCGCGGGTGGCCAGTTTGCGGGTGCAAGGGCGGCGGGGTGAGTCGTCGGGGTCGGCAGTGGTGCTGACGGCGGACGGGCATCTGCTGACTAATGCTCACGTGGTTGGTGATGGTGATGGGGCGACGGCGGAGTTTGCTGACGGGACCACTGCGCAGGCGACAGTGATCGGGGTGGACCGGCTGTCGGATCTCGCCGTACTACGGGCGGATCGGGCGATCCCGGATCCGCCGGAGTACGGGGATGCGGACGGACTGAAGGTCGGGAACCTGGTCGTTGCCGTGGGCAACCCTCTGGGGCTGGCCGGGAGTGTGACCGCGGGAGTGGTGAGTGCTCTCGGGCGGTCGCTGCCGGTGCGGTCGGGGTCGGCGCAGCGCATCATCGAGGATGTGATCCAGACCGACGCGGCGCTGAATCCGGGCAACTCCGGCGGAGCGCTTGCCGATGGCAACGGACGGGTGATCGGTATCAACACGGCCGTCGCCGGGATCGGCCTCGGGCTCGCCGTACCGATGAATCCGACCTCGCGCCGGATCATCTACTCGCTCCTGCACGACGGCCGGGTCCGTCGCGCCTACCTCGGACTCGTCACCACACCGGCGCCACTGCGCCCGAACCTGGTCGAGCGTTTCGGCCAACGCACAGGTTTGCGCATCGTCGAGGTCATCGCCGGCAGCCCGGCGGCGGATGCCGGTCTTCGCCAAGGCGATCTGGTCCTAGCGGTCGACGGTACGCCGTTGCGCGACGCCCAGTCGCTCCAGCGCCAACTCTTCGCCGACGCCATCGGCCGCCGCACAGAAATCACCGCCATCCGCAACGGCGCCCTAGTCGACGTCGTCGCCGAACCAGCCGAGCTCACCGACCGCTGACCGGCCGCCGGCGGTCAATCCGACCCAGGAACTCGATCACCGGCAACCCATCAGCGTACCGACGGACATGAGGTGTCCAGGCGTACGCCGCACTGCCACGCTCAGGCCGTGCCTCGGTGGGCCGAGCCCGGGGCACACCTCATGTCCGTCGGTACACCGCTTCGAGGTAAAGGTCAGCACAAATCGGTCGGCGACCGCGCGGTTGTCCGCCCATCTGGTCCCGAAGCCGACCTACGATCCCTGGGTGGGGGCCTGTGCGGCGTACGGAGGAGACAGAGTGGACGACCGGGTCGAACGGTCGCGCGAGCTGTACGAGCAGGCGATCTTCAACGGCACCGAAGGCGTTCTGGCACAGGCGGATGCCGAACTGGACGCCGCCGAGGCCGACCTGGCGCTGGCGCGCGGCCGGCTGCTGCACGGACGGTTCATTGCCGGCGGCAAAGAAGATCCGGCGGAGCTCCCGCTCTTCCAGCGTTCGCTCGAGCTCTACCGCAAGCTCGCCGACCAGAGCGGCGAGGCCGAGGCGCTCTTCTGGATCGGCTGCTTCTACCAAGTCGTCTGGCAGGACAACGACGGCGCCGTCGACGCCCTGACCCGATCGGCCGATCTGGCCCGCGAGACCGGAGCCAACCTCACGCTGTCCTACGCCCTCCGCCACCTGGGCATCGCCGCCCAACAGTCCGGGCAACTCGACCTAGCCCGAAGTCGGCTCGAGGAATCAACGGCACTCCGCCAGGACCTGGGCTTCCTCACCGGCGTCGCCGCCAACCTGGTCGGCCTGACCTACCTCGCCATCGCCCAAGACCGCCCGGACGACGCCGCAGCCCTGGCCGACGAAGCCACCGCCCTCGCCGAATCCACCGGCGCCACCAACATCCTCGCCCAAATCACCGAAGCCCGCCGCCACCTCTGAGCCCATCGCAACCAGGCACCCCGCGTACGCCGTACCGGTCAGCCCATGGCAACCAGGCACCCCGCGTACGCCGTACCGGCAGCTCTCCTCGGCCGGGCCGCGCGCGCTGGGGTTGTCCCCCGAAAAGTGGGGTTGCCGACGTGCATACAGAGCGCCAACCCCCACTTTGAGGGGATAACCGCTGAAACTAGGGGTTCGCCGCCAGCTGCCGAGATCCTGGATCGGGCCGAGCGAGATCCCAACGGCGAAGTGCTACCAGCCGCGTTCGTGCCATTCGGGGAGGTGGGGGCGTTCGGTGCCGAGGGTGGTGTCGGCGCCGTGGCCGGGGTAGACCCAGGTTTCGTCGGGGAGGCGGGCGAAGAGTTTGGTTTCGACGTCGTGGATGAGGGACTCGAAATTCTTCTTGTTGCCGCGGGTGTTGCCGACGCCGCCGGGGAAGAGCGAGTCGCCGGTGAAGAGGTGGGGGGCGCCGGTCGGGTCGTCGTACAGGAGCGCGATCGAGCCCGGTGTGTGCCCGACGAGGTGGATGACCTCGAGGCTGTGCTCGCCGACCTTGATCTGGTCGCCGTCGCCGACCGCCTCGTCGGTCTTCACCGGGATGGCGTCGGCGTCCTCGCGTCCCGCGGCCGTGGTCGCACCCGTCTTGGCGACCACCTCCGCGAGCGCCTGCCAGTGGTCGCCGTGCTGATGCGTCGTGATGACCCGCGTGAGACCGCCGGCGCCGATCACTGACAGCAGGGTCGAAGCGTCGTTGGCAGCGTCGATCAGCACCTGCTCGTCGGTCTGCCGGCAGCGCAGTAGATAAGCGTTGTTGTTCATCGGCCCCACGGCGACCTTGGTGATCATCAGCTGAGCCAGCTCATGCGTCTGCACCGGCCCACCGACGTGAACATTCCCGTGGTACTCAGTCATGCGTTGTTCTCCCATGTCATCCCCACTTCGGTACGTCGGGAAGCCCGCCGTCCGCCGAGAGCGTGCTCCCGTCGTCCCGGCCCAGCACCCAGCTCAGCAAGGCAGCAGTGCCGCCAGTGACGATCTTTGCATCAGCAGGCCGGTCAGGTGATGTCCACGCGCTCTCGGAGCTCCGCAGTACGACCGGTACGTCGTCCGGCCACCGCGTAGTCACATAAGTCAGCAGCACTTCCCGCGACTCGGCAGGCACATCGGCAAAGGTGTACCCGAGCCCCAGATCCACATGATGGACCTCCAGCTCGTTCAGCCGCGCCACGACGATCTGGTCCGCAGTACGGACCACGCCGCTCGGCCAGGAGATCTCTGTGAGCCACGCCACCTCCGGCAGATCCTCGAACCGCTCCCGCAACCGCGCCTCAGCTGCGTTGAGGTCATCAACCTGTACGGCGAGCGCTCGCCCGGCACCGACTTCGATATCGGCCTCCCGCGCCTCCACCGAGGCGTACATCGGCTTGCGGACCCCCGTCTGCGCCCAGTCGCACAAGTTCACGAGCGCGTCGGCGTTGCGGGCCAGGTGCGTCAGAACGTGCCCGACGGTCCAGCCGGGCAGCAGCGACGGGCGTCGTACGTCGGCGTCCGTCAGCCGGGCGAGGGTGTCCTGCAGGCGGCCGCAGGCGGACGGTAACTCCGCCAGCAGCCGGTTCGTTGGCTCCGATGCGACCATGGCCTGAGACTATCGAATATGCTTTCGAAAGAGGCCGTGGATCCGGTCCGGATCGTCGGCGGAAGTTTTTGTCGGTGGGCCTCGTTAGCATGACCGGGCATGTCCCAGGTGTCGGTTCCGGATCCGTCGATGACGGTTCAGGGCCGCCCAGAAACCCTCGAGAACGGCTGAGAGTGCGCTTGTGTCTGACCGTCTGATCGTGCGTGGAGCGCGTGAGCACAACCTGAAGGACGTCTCGCTCGACCTGCCGCGCGACGCCATGATCGTCTTCACCGGGCTGTCCGGGTCGGGCAAGTCCAGCCTGGCCTTCGACACCATCTTCGCGGAGGGCCAGCGGCGTTACGTGGAGTCGCTGTCGGCGTACGCGCGGCAGTTCCTGGGCCAGATGGACAAACCGGACGTCGACTTCATCGAGGGGCTGTCACCGGCCGTCTCGATCGACCAGAAGTCGACCTCGAAGAACCCGCGCTCCACCGTCGGCACGATCACCGAGGTGTACGACTACCTCCGGCTGCTCTTCGCCCGGGCCGGCCGGCCGCACTGCCCGGAGTGTGGCGAGCCGATCGCCAAGCAGACCCCGCAGCAGATCGTCGACCGGGTCCTCGACCTGGACGAGGGCACCCGGTTCCAGGTGCTCGCGCCGGTGATCCGCGGACGCAAGGGGGAGTACCTCGACCTCTTCCGGCAGCTCAGCGGCCAGGGCTTCAGCCGGGCCCGGGTGGACGGCGAGACGATCCAGCTGACCGAGCCGCCGAAGCTGGACAAGCAGAAGAAGCACACCATCGACGTGGTGGTCGACCGGCTCGCGGTGAAGGGCTCCGCGAAGCAGCGGCTGACCGACTCGGTGGAGACCGCGCTCGGGCTGTCCGGCGGCATCGTCACGCTCGACTTCGTCGACCTGGACGAGAAGGACCCGCAGCGCGAGCGCCGGTTCTCCGAGAAACTCGCCTGCCCGAACGACCACCCGCTCGCGATCGACGAGCTGGAGCCACGGTCGTTCTCGTTCAACTCGCCGTACGGCGCCTGCCCGGTCTGCTCGGGTCTCGGCACCCGGATGGAGGTCGACCCGGAGCTGCTCGTCCCGGACCCGTCGAAGTCACTCGACGAGGGCGCGATCCAGCCGTGGGCCGGAGCGAACGTCACGCAGTACTTCGAACGTCTGCTCGGCGCGCTCGCCAAGGACCTCAAGATCAAGACCAGTACGCCGTTCGGCGAGCTGCCCGCGAAGGCGAAGCAGTCCCTGCTCACCGGGCACGACCGCCAGGTGCACGTCTCGTACAAGAACCGCTACGGCCGCGAGCGCTCGTACTACACCACCTTCGAAGGCGTCATCCCGTACGTCGAGCGCCGGCACGCCGAGGCGTCCAGCGACACCAGCCGGGACCGCTTCGAGGGATACATGCGCGAGGTGCCCTGCCTGGCCTGCAACGGTGCCCGGCTGAAGCCGATCTCGCTCGCGGTCACCATGGGCGGCAAGAACATCGCCGAGATCGGCGCGATGTCGATCGACGAGGTGCACGCGTTCCTGGCCGACATGGAGCTGTCCCCGCGCGAGAAGCAGATCGCCGAGCGGGTGGTGAAGGAGATCGGCGAGCGGCTGCAGTTCCTGCTGGACGTCGGCCTGGACTACCTCGCGCTGAACCGGCCGGCGGGGTCGCTGTCCGGCGGCGAGGCGCAGCGGATCCGGCTCGCCACCCAGATCGGCTCCGGCCTGGTCGGGGTGCTCTACGTGCTGGACGAGCCGTCGATCGGCCTGCACCAGCGGGACAACCGGCGGCTGATCGACACCCTCGTCCGGCTGAAGGACCTCGGCAACACGCTGATCGTCGTCGAGCACGACGAGGACACCATCGACCACGCCGACTGGGTGGTCGACATCGGCCCCGGCGCCGGCGAGCACGGTGGCCAGGTCGTCGTCTCCGGCACGGTCGAGGACCTGCGCAACCACCCGGACTCGATCACCGGTGCGTACATCTCGGGTCGCAAGGAGATCCCGATCCCGGCAGTACGCCGGCCGCTCACCGAGGGCCGTGAGCTCACCGTGTACGGCGCGCGCGAGCACAACCTGCAGGATATCGACGTGACGATTCCGCTGGGCGTTTTCGTCGCGGTCACCGGGGTCTCGGGCTCGGGCAAGTCCACGCTGGTGAACGACATCCTCTACACCTCGCTGGCCCGGCAGATCTATGGCGCCCGGACGATCCCCGGCCGGCACACGAAGATCTCCGGGATGGAGCACGTCGACAAGGTCATCCACGTCGACCAGTCGCCGATCGGCCGGACCCCGCGGTCCAACCCGGCGACCTACACCGGCGTCTGGGACCACGTCCGGAAGCTGTTCGCGGAGACCCCCGAGGCGAAGGTCCGCGGGTACCAGCAGGGCCGCTTCTCGTTCAACGTGAAGGGCGGTCGCTGCGAGGCCTGCTCCGGCGACGGCACACTGAAGATCGAGATGAACTTCCTGCCGGACGTCTACGTGCCGTGTGAGGTCTGCCACGGCGCGCGGTACAACCGCGAGACGCTCGAGGTGCACTACAAGGGCAAGACGGTCGCGGACATCCTGGACATGCCGATCGAGGAGGCGGCCGAGTTCTTCGCCGCGATCCCGGCGATCGCGCGGCATCTGACCACGCTGAACGAGGTCGGTCTGGGATACGTCCGGCTCGGGCAGCCGGCTCCCACGCTGTCCGGTGGTGAGGCGCAGCGGGTGAAGCTGGCGTCGGAGCTGCAGAAGCGGTCGACCGGCCGCACGGTGTACGTGCTGGACGAGCCGACGACCGGGTTGCACTTCGAGGACATCCGCAAGCTGCTCGGCGTACTGGGCAGTTTGGTTGACAAGGGCAACTCGGTGCTGGTGATCGAGCACAACCTCGACGTGATCAAGACCGCCGACTGGATCGTCGACCTCGGCCCCGACGGCGGCCGGCGCGGTGGCACATTGGTTGCCGAGGGCACCCCTGAGGAGGTCGCCGCGAACCCGGCGTCGTACACGGGCGAGTTCCTGGCCGAGATCCTGCACGGCCGCGCCGCCAAGCCCAGCGCGAGGAAGGCCGCCGAGTCCGCCACGAAGGCGCCGGCGAAGAAGGCGGTCGCGAAGAAGGCTGCACCGGCCAAGAAGGCGGCAGCCGCCAAGAAGACGGTTGCGAAGACCGCTACGGTGACGAGGACGAGCGGGACCAAGGCCAGCGGCACGAAGACGGCCGCCGCGAAGGCACCGGCGAAGAAGGTCGGAGCAAGGCGGGCCGCCGGATAGAGCTCGACTGGCTCGAAGAATCCTGGCAGCGGTCGGGAGCACCCGGCACGGCGCTGGCGCTCCTGACCGGCGGCCGGCTGCGCACCGCCCTGTACTTCGGTGCAGCTGTCGCCGGCAGACCGTTGACTTCGGCAACCACCTTCGACGGCGCCTCGCTGACCAAGCCGTTCTTCGCCTGGTACGTGCTGGAGCTGGCCGCCGCCGGCGAGCTCGATCTGTACGCACCGATCTCGATCGACTACGCGACGATCGGTGCCGCCGACGACCCGAGGCTCACGCGGATCACCCCCGCTATGGTCCTCTCCCACCAGACAGGCCTGCCGAACTGGCGACCAGACGGCGAACCACTGCGCCTGGTCGCAACACCGGGGGAGCAGGTCGTCTATTCCGGCGAAGGCTTCCAGGTACTCCTCAAAGCGCTCCAGAACGCGCGCGGCGCGGACACTGTCGCCGCTGAACTGCGCGACCTACTCGATCAGTTCTCGATGACCAGCAGTTCGTTCGTGGATCCGCCGACCGGTGAATCGGTGCAGTCCACCGAGGTCGCGATAGGTCACGACGCCTCCGGCCGGGCGCTCACGCGGCGGCTACGCGACCGGATCGGCGCGTACGGCACGCTGGATCTCACGCTTCCCGACTACGTCAGCTTCCTAGAATCCGCCTTCTGGGGTTGGGACTCGGCCACCTCCCGCAAGATCCGCGCACTCACGACCGGCCCGTACGGCGTACCCGACGGTGGCCGGACGCTCGGCTGGGGATTCTGGTCGCGCGAAGACGGGACGACCGTGTTGCATCAGAACGGCGACAACCCGGGCTTCAAGCACACGGTTCTCGTCGCCCCGGCAGCCGGCGAAGCAGTGGTTGTCCTGACCAACGGCGAAGGCGGGGCGGCGCTCACGGACGAGGTGGCCGCGAGATTCCGTAGTACGGACTGAGCGGGGCGGGATGGCAAGCCCTTAAGCCCGGATGCAAAGGTGTGACACGCACCGGACGGGTGGGCGGTGGCGAACCCCCGAGCGTTTAGATTAGGCGCGTTGTTCGTTCCGGACCTGAAGGGGTGCATGTGGCGCGCCAGTACGACACCCAGCTGATCGAGTCGGTGGCGGTTCGCCGGCGACGGTTGCGGGAGGCGTGGTTGTTCGGTTCGGCGCGCTCGCGGAACACCCTCGACGAAGGGGTGACGAAGCTCTTCGCGAGCGCTGCCGTCGCGGCCGTGGTCTGCGCGGGCTGCGTCGGCTACTCCTTCATCCAGGACCAGCGGGGCAAAGGCCCGGGCGGTCCGGTCGAACCCAGCGCGACCGTCTCGAGCCCGACCTCGTCCGGGACGCCGGTGCCCAGTGGCGCGCCGACCGGCGTACCGACCGGCACCTCGACGAACGTACCCAAAGGCCCTGTTTCCAAGACGTCCTGAGCCCCAGCTAGTGGGAACCGGGAGCGACCCCGGCCACGTCTATCGTGGGGAACGTCGAGAGCAGGCAACAAAAATCTTCGGAGGGACTCTGCTGTGAGCACTCGTTGGGACATGGGTAAAGACACCCTGAGCACCCTGGCCAAGAAGACGGGGACCGGTACGCAGGACCTCGGCGGGCTGGTCAAGCAGCTCGCGGCGGCCGCCGAGCCGCTGGAAGGCAAGCTGCAGGGTGGCGGTCACGACGCGTTCATGGCCTTCAAGGGCCGGGTGGACAAGATCGCCGCGGATCTCAACGCGGGAATGGCCGCGATCGCGGCAGGCCAGCAGGGCATGGACAAGGCGGTCCGCACCGCGGAGACCGACATGTCCCAGGCTGCCAAGAAGGCAGAAGGCGCGGCGAACTTCGACGCCGCCAAGTTCGGCAACCGCTGAGACGGGGAGTTACTGACATGGGTGGACGTACCGGATTCGACAGCGGCGCCAGCGGCGACACGCAGGGCAAGATCACCAGCCTCTCGGGCCAGATCGAGTCGTTGCTCTCGCAGCACAAGGCGAACGTCAAGGCGATGCGCGCCGACGCGAGCATGAACAAGGTGATGGACGACTACGACGCGGTCGAGGCGAAGTTCAACGCCGCCGCGGCCGAGGTGCAGAGCATCATCAAGTCGCTGTCGTCGACCCTGAAGGAGTTCGACGGCATCGGCGAGACCGCGCACGGCGCGGCATCCACCGCGGTGCGGGGGATGACCGGCGGCTGACCTGCCGCCCCTTCCGGGAGCGAACGACCAGCGCGCAGTGCGCGCTGGTCCTGCTCTGTGCTGTCCAGATACACATCGTTGAGCCCGGGTTCGCGGGCGTCGAGAGGTCGAGAATGGTCAAGTGGAGCATCGAGGGTGCTGCCGCGATGGAGAGTCTGAAGGGCATTCAGACTCGCGCGGGCGACTTCCAGGGAATCAGTGAAACGCTGGGCACGGCCTTGCAGGACGCCGCCACGAACGCCTCGATGAGCGGCAAGGGTGGCGTGATCGCGCAGGCGATCAGCGAGTTCGCCGACAAGTGGAAGAACTCGCTGCCCGGCATGGTGAAGCGCACCGGCGATGTGCTGACCGGGACGTCGAACGCCGTGATGGCGCTCGAGAACGGGCAGACCGAGATGGCCCAGGCGGCCCAGCGCGGGATCCAGCTGGCCGACGGCGTCGATCCGCGCGCGATCATCAACTCCGCCGCCGCGGCGTACGCGGCCGAGGTCGCCGCCAGCCAGCCCAAGCCGCCGCACGGCGCGGTCTGAGACGGGAGCCGGCAGATGATCAAGGTCGAAGGTATCCCGAAGTTCGAGGGCAACCTGGAAACGGTCCTCACCGCCGCCACGAACCTGGTGACCACGGGGAACAACATCGTGTCGATCGCCCAGGACCTCGAGTTGAAGTTCCGCAACGGCATGGACGCGCACTACATCGACGGGCCGGAGAAGGGCCTGTTACTGAACGCGATGCTGCCGGTGAAGAACGAGGGCGAGCTGTTCGGCCCCGAGCTGAGCAAGCTCGCGGGTGCGCTCCGCGTCTTCGTCAGCGAGGTCAAGGACCAGGTCAGCAAGCTGAACGGCGTCAAGGGCCGGGCCGAAGCGTGGAAGCGGATGGTCGGCAATACGCCCGAGGACGAGATCGACGACAACGAGGACTGGGTCAAGCAGGAGAACCAGCTCCACAAGGACATCTCGGACTCGATGCAGGCCATCAGTGAGGCCGAGAACCGCTGCGCGAACAAGATCGCGGCCCTGTACGGCGGGCGCAAGTGGGACGAGAAGAGCGGGCACCGCGACGGCGATCCCGAGCCGCCGGCGACCGACGAGGAGAAGGAGCCGCCGTGGGGTAAGCCGCTGGAGTACGACGCCCCCTGGTACGAGGACGTCGGCAACTTCGCGGTCGGCGTACTGAAGGGCGTCTTCGTCGACGGCCTCCTCGGCACCCTGGACGCGCTGACGACGCTGATCCCGATCCAGCCGCTGCTGAAGTCGATGGGTGTGGACAGCATCTTCGGGCACGAACTGCCCGACTGGAACAAGTGCGGACAGGCTTGGAAGGGCGTCGGTCTGACGCTCGCGGCCGCCGCTATGTATGCCACACCGGGTGCTGCTGCGTTCATGCATATGGTCTTCCCGGAGACAGCCGCCTACCTCGACAACGTGGGCATCACCGTGCTCAAGGGCATGGTCGCGTGGGACATGTGGGGCGAGGACCCGGGCCGTGCGCTCGGCCAGGTCGGCTTCAACGTGATCACCACGGTCGGTACCGGTGGCGCCGGTGGCGCTGTGCGTGCCACGGCGATGGCCGGCAAGTATGGCGCGGTGGCGGCGAAGGTTGCCAAGGGCGCCGAAATCGCGGTGAACGTGACCGGCAAGTTCGTACGGCCGGGGCAGGCCGCCTTCGATCTTGCGATGAAGCTGCCGAAGGTGAGCAATCTCGCGATCAAGGTCGGCAGCAACCCGGTGATCGGTGGGCTGGCCAAGCTCGGCGGGCTGGACATTCCGAAGGTGGGCAAGGGGATCGACCTGCCCAGCGCGCATGTCGGTGTCGATGCACCGCACGTGCCGGAGCACACGCCGGTCTCGGTCGGCGGCGGGGACTCGACCCCGGCGTACCACGGCGGCGACAGTACGCCGAACGTCGGCCACTCGGACACACCGGGCAACGTCGGCGGGGGAGACCACACCCCGTCGTCCCCAGCCGACCCCACACCGTCCCACTCGGACACGCCAGCCGCCCACACGGATGCACCAGCTGCGCACACGGATGCACCTGCGCCACACTCGGATACTCCGGCTGCGCACACCGACGCGCCCGCGCACTCCGACACCCCGACCTCACCGTCGGACAGCCCCGCCGCCCACACCGATGCCCCCACGCACTCGGACACCCCGGCGTCGCACGACCCGAACACCCCGACCCACGCCGACACCCAAACCACCCCCGGCACCCACACCCCAGACTCTCCGACGACGCATTCGCCGGATTCCCCGACGACGCACAGCCCGGATTCTCCGACGACCCACTCGCCGGATTCTCCGACCACGCACAGCCCGGATTCTCCGACGACGCATTCGCCGGACAGCCCGACGACCCATTCGCCGGACTCTCCGACGACGCACAGCCCGGATTCTCCGACGACGCATTCGCCGGATTCTCCGACCACGCACACGCCGGACAGCCCGACGACTCACTCGCCGGATTCTCCGACCACGCATTCGCCGGACAGCCCGACGACTCACACCCCGGACTCTCCGACTACGCATTCGCCGGACAGCCCCAGCACGCACACGCCGGATCACCCGACCACGCACTCGCCGGACAGCCCGACGACGCATACGCCGGATACTCCGGCTCATCACGATCCGAGTGGGCAGCCGGGGCACATCGATTCGCGTCTGCATCCGGACGGCCCGCCGGCCGCGCACGACCCCAACCGGATCGGCGACCGCCTCAACCCGGATGGTCCTGGGCGTCCGCACGAGCCGAGCACCATCGATTCGCGTCTGCACCCCGACGGTCCGCCGGCCGCGCACGACCCGAACCGCATCGGCGACCGGCTCAACCCCGACCGCCCGAACGCGCCGCACGAACCCGACGCGATGACGCACGCCCCGGACGCCCCCACGACGCCGCATGGCGCCGACACGCCTCCGATGGCACCGCCGATGATGCCCGGCATGCACGCTCCCGGCCATGCGCCGGGCACCCACCCCGGCGGCGGACACGCCCCGGACCGTACGCCGAACCAGCCGCACGACCCGGCGCGGCGACCCGATGCGGACCAACCGCACACCGGCGCCGGCGAGCCGCACGGCACGACACCGCACCCGAACCAGCCGCACCCGAATCAGCCACATCCGAACCAGCCGAGCGCGCCTCCGCCGGTACCGCCGCACCACCTGCCGCCGTGGAGCGCGGGGCACCAGCACGGTGCTCCGGGGCAGCCGCGGCACGAGGTGGAGCCGCACCGGTACCACAACGAGGACCACGACGGCTCGCTGACCAACCGCCATCAGCGCGACGTCGGCGATCCGCCGGTCTCGAACGTGAAGAAGTGGATCAAGTCCGTCAACCCGTTCTTCAAGAGCGGGAAGCCGCGGTTCACCAACAACTGTGGTGACTCCAGTCGGACGTTCGCCGACACGCTGCAGGGTCGTGAGCCGCGGTTGGCGCACGCCGACCACAAGATTCCGCCGGGCGAGCGGATGGAGATGTACGAGAACACCGGCATCCGCCCGGACCGGATCAACGTACCCGGGTCGAAGAACTCCCGGGAGTACACCGACGGCGCGCTGAAGGCGATCGAGGACAGCCTGAAGGGCAAGCCGCCGGGCACGGTCGCGATCGTTGGTGGTTCGTGGCACAAGGGTGTGCTTCCCGACGGCACCTTGCCGCCTGGTGGTGGGCACTGGTTCAACGCGTTCGTCGACCAGAAGGGACGGGTCCGCTGGGCCGACGCCCAGAGCGGGAAGACGGGGGCGTGGCCGCCGAAGTACGGCAACGGCAAGGCGACGTTCAACGACCTCGAGGTGATGACTCGTCAGCCCGGTGGCAAGTGGGAGTCGCCGTGCGCACCCGGTCACCCGGTCGACGCAACCCCGCCGCCGGTCCCGCAGACCCCCACGCCGCAACACCCCTTCGGCCCCCAGTCCCACACCCCGAACCAACCGGGCCCCTACAACCCACCGGCCCCCCAACACCCAGTCCCGAACAACCCCTACCAACCAGGCCCACACAACCCTCCCCAGCAGCAGCCGGTGGCGAACAACCCGTACCAGCCGGGCCCGCACAACCCGCCTCAACAGCAGCCGGTGCCGAATAACCCGTACCAGCCGGGCCCGCACAACCCGCCTCAACAGCAGCCGGTGCCGAATAACCCGTATCAGCCGGGCCCGCACAACCCGCCCCAGCAACAGCCGGTGCCGAACAACCCGTACAACCCCACGCCGCAGCACACGCCTGCGCCGACGCAACATGCACCGGCCCAGCCGATGCAGCACGCGCCTGCTCAACCGACCACGTCTGCGCCGCATCCGCATCAGGACGGTCATGTCCCCGGTGAGGGTGAGATCGGTCAGCGGTTGAACCCGCAGACCACACCGCACCCGCATCAGGACGGTCACGTGCCGGGGGAGGGTGAGATCGGGCAGCGGTTGAACCCGGAGCAGACTCCGGCGGCGCCGCATCCGCATCAGGACGGTCATGTGCCGGGTGAGGGTGAGATTGGGCAGCGGTTGAACCCGGAGGGTCGGGCGCCGCATACGGATCCTGCGCATCCGCAGGCTGATCCGGCACACCCGCATGCCGACCCGGCACATCCGGAGGCTGACCCGGCGCATCCGTTGGCTGATCCTGCGCACCCGCAGTCGCACCAGCCGGCTGACGGCGTACCGTCCGCGCACGATCACGCACCCGATCCGTCAACCCGACGCGACATGCCGCCGCCCAAGGACCACACCCCGGCCCCGCACGACCCGAGTCACATCGAGTCGCGCCTCCACCCGGACGGCCCGCCCGCCACACACCACCCGAACCGGATCGACAACGCCCTCCACCCGGACGGTCCGCCGACTCACGCGCCGCACGATCCGAACCGGATCGAGAACGCGTTGCATCCGGATGGTCCGCCGACGCATGCGCCGCGTGATCCGAACCGGATCGAGAATGCGCTGCACCCGGACGGTCCGCCGACGCATGCGCCGCACGATCCGAACCGGATCGAGAACGCGCTGCACCCGGACGGTCCGCCGACGCATGCGCTGCGTGATCCGAACCGGATCGAGAATGCGCTGCATCCGGATGGTCCGCCGACGCATGCGCCGCATGATCCGAACCGGATCGAGAACGCGTTGCATCCGGACGGTCCGCCGACTCACGCGCCGCGTGATCCGAACCGGATCGAGAATGCGCTGCACCCGGATGGTCCGCCGACGCATGCGCCGCACGACCCGAACCGGATCGAGAGTCGGTTGAATCCGGAGCGGCCTGCTGATCCGCGGGAGAACTATCGGGTCGAGCAGCGGGCGCAGGAGCCAGTGGATCCGCGGACCGAGTGGTCGCAAGGCGGGCCGCAGCATCCGGTGCGCGATGCGCTTGATGGGCAGCACGCTCCGCCCCGTGAGCCACACGCCGGCGAACCGCATCAGGCTGCCGGTGAGCCGCACCAGCCGGGCCCCGACCCGCACCATCCGGGCGATGGTGGATATCACCCAGGTGAACCTGGTCCGCACAACGGGCAGGCCGGTTCTTCGGACAGCTACGGATCGAGCGAGTTCGTCGGGGAGTCGTTCCCGCACGCCGAGGAGGCGTACAAGCGGATCCGGGAGGCGGACGACGTTCCGGCGCTCGCGGACAACACCGGGCTCGACCCGAACGTGATCCACGAGGCGAAGCAGAACCTGTTCGCGCGCAAGCACGACGTCGCGACCGGTCCGGATACCTCCGAGCACGGCTACTTCACCGCCGACCAGCCGACCGCCGACCTTTGGGAGAAAGCTTCTTCCGGCGCCAAGCTGACCCCGGAGGAGTCCAGTCAGCTCCGTTCGCTGATCGCGCACGAGTACGTCGAGAGCCGGTTGCTCGAGGCCGGCCTGCCGTATCGGCCGACCCATCCCGACGCGTGGGAGGATGGCATGGTCAAGTTCAAGCCTGAGCATGTCGGCGCACACGACCTGGCGCCGCTGTCGATGCGTAGTGATCCCACCATGAATCTGCTGCGGCACTGGCGATCGCTCGGTCTGCCGCAGGTGGAGATCGCCGCGGACCTGTCCAACCTGGACGACGTGGTCCGGGCAGCGAGAGAGGGTAAAGGGCTGTGACGGACAACGTGGCCGCCGAGGGCGTGCTTTCCCGGTTGCTGGCGGTCAAATGGGATGACGACGAGGCGGCCTTCGAGCACCAGTCGTCGCGGGGCAGGCTGACCCAGGAGTACCTTCGCCGCGCGGCGCTCTGGGCGCGGGCGCTCGGTGCCGAGGACGGCTGGCCGTTCTTCGACATCGCGGCCGGAGTCGACCCCGGCGTACGAGCGGACCCGGCGCTGGTCGAGCAGCTGATCAGCAACAGCGGGTACGCCCTGGGCCATCCGACGGTCCGCTTGGTAGCCGAGGGCGCCTTGCACTGGGCGGCTCTCGGCGACCAGCCGCGGCAGCGGTTCGCGGACCTCGATGATCCGTACGAGCCGATGCTGGTGTTGTTCGAACGCGGTGGTGGGTTCATCACCGCGAACGGCTTCGTCGAGCTCGACTACGGCGCGGTGCCGATTCGGACCCTCGCCGACCGGGTCGCCCAGGAGCCGAAGCCGATCGATACCGTCACCCTCGACGAACTGGATGCGAAGTGATGAGCGGGGTGGTGTCCCATCGAATTGACCTTCGTACGGATCCGCGTTGATGATCGGTGGAGGGCAGCGGCTGTCATCGACGGCCGCCGGTACGCGGATCCGGAGAGCTACGAGCAAGCGGTCCGGGAAGCGTTCGCAACGATGAACGAGCAGGATGATCTCCCGTCACAGTTCGAGAGCCGGGATGTATCACCGACCGAAGTGGCGTGGCCGCTGCCGACCTGGGAGCAATACCGCGAAACCCTGGCCCCGAAAGGTACCGAGTGAAGACCTTCGAAGCGTGGCGCACTTGGACCGACGCCGAGTCGGTACTGCGGGAGCGGCTGCCGGCCGAGGTCATCGATCGCCTGGTTCCGGCTTACCGGTTCGCCGAGGAGTGGCACGCCGACCAGGTGCGCGACGAGTTCGGCGAGCAGGTCGCGGAACTCGTGGCCTGGGTCACGAAGCCGGAACCAGGACCGGGCGAAGACAAAACAGCCGTCCGTACGGCGTACCTCGGCTCGTTCATCGATGCGCCGCCGGATGTCCTCGTCGTGAAGCTCTCGGACCGCTACAGCAACGTACAGCGGCTGGACACCCATCCGCGGCCGGAGAAGCAGGCCAGCTACTACGCGGAAACCCTGCGCTGGATCGTGCCGTTGACCGCGAAGGCGCCACAGTTCGTGGAAGTCTTCTCGCAATGGCAGGACAAGTACGCCTACCTCGGTAGGGAAGAAAGGACGGGCCATGCCTGAGGGCATCGACCAGGAGACGCTGAACCGCGCGTACGTGCGGCTGGCCGAGTACCACAACGAGGACCTGCCGGAGGGCGTCCCCGCGACCCCACCGGAGGCATTCGCGGGCTTTCAGGTCACGCCGTACGAGGAGTGGCTGATCTTCAACGCGCCGGACGGTTTCACCAACCAGACCTTCCTGGTCAGCGATCAGATGGTCTACGAGTCGCCGGGCTGGGAGTCGTACGAGGACGCCCTGGCCGAGGCGCGGACGCTGAAGGCCGCCGGCGCCACCCGCCGCCCGGAAGAACCGGACGACGAGGACGACGACGATGATGACGAGGACGACGACTGACCGCAGCGTCAGCGGTTCAGCCAGCGGCGCCAGGCCGGCGTCCGCAGCGGCTTCGGCAGGGTGACCGCGGGGGAGCGGTCGAGGTCGACCGGGAGTTCGGCGAGCAGCTCGCCGACGAGCCAGTAAACCCCTGCCGTACAAGGGTCCGCGGCATCCGCATTGGCCTTCGCGACCCAGCGAGCGAACTCGTCGGCCCTGGTCTGCATGTCTTCGCGCCGGTCCACCGGACAGGCGGCGAGCAGATCAGAGGCCGGTACTGCGAGCAAGGTCCCGCGACCGTTGCCCGCTCGTGGCATCAGCCGGTCGTGGTCCACCAAGGCCATCCCGACGGTCTGGTCGCCGGCCCGATGCAGAACAGACCAAGGAGCTCCCGGAATGGGCTGGAACGTCAACCCTGTCAGGCCGTTGAGCGTCAGGTCGAGCCCCGACGGCCGATCCGGGAGATGGAGTCCGTGCATCACCTGGCGGACCTGGGTCAGCCGCTGCCAGTCGGAACCGCTCTGGATGCCGAAGACGATCTCGAAGTACCGGCCGAACGGAACGCTGAGGCCGGCCAGGATGTTGCCGGCCGGGTCGGTCCAGCCGCGGGGCCGCAGCGTGACGCGTTGCCGGGCGGCGACTTCGCCGTACAGGTGTTCGTCGGTGGCGATGCCGATCTCGGCGACGACGGCGCGCAGCCAGTCGTCGACGGTCCGCGGCCAGAGATGGTTCGGTTGCTCGCGGCAAAGATCGATCAGCTCGACCAGCCCGACCTCGGCGCTGGACGAGAGTCCGCCGCGACTCCAGCGCAGCTTGACGAGTGGGCCGGCCGGGTCGAGTTCGGCGTCCGGTAACAGGACCGGCAGCAGATCGGCGACCAGGTCGAGAACCTGGTGTGCGTCGAACGGTGTATCGGTCATGAGAAGTGAGCTCCGCCTCTACTAGAGTCGCGTGCAGCATGCCATCTGAGGCGTTCACACAGTTCAGTCGAGGGGCCGAGCGGCTCAGCTGAGGAGAGAAAGTGTCGACCCGACTCGTGCACCGCCCGGCGCGGAGCACCCGGAGCATCGACACCGGGCAACCGCGGGTGATCGAGACCCCGCCGCCCGGCGCGCGAGGCAAGGCCGGCGGTAACGCGATGCAGGCGTTGATGCCGGCCGTCGGCGTGCTCGGTTCGGTCGGGATGATGAGCACGATGCGGACCGGTACGTCGGCAGTGATCGGCGTGGGCGTGTTGTTTCTCACGCTGGCCGGGACGATGGGGATGGCGTTCTCGTCCCGCGGCCGGGCCGGCAAGGAGAGCCGCGAGCAGCGCAACCGGTACCTGGACTATCTGGAACGGCTCCGCGAGGAGTTCGGCAAGATGGAACGTGCCAGCCGGAAGACCGCGCTGGCACTGAATCCACCCGCCGACGCGCTGGTGGACTGTGTCCGCGATCCCGCGAGGCTCTGGGAGCGGCGCCGCAGCGACTCCGACTTCCTGCTGGTCCGCTGTGCGACCGGCCGGATGCCGGTGGTGCCGGCGACGCTGGCGACCTCCGGTTCGATGATGGATCCGCCGGACCCGTTCATGATGGCGGAGGCGGAGGCGCTGGCCCGCCGGTTCGCGTTGATGCCCGACATGCCGCTGACGATCCCGCTGGATCTGGCCGGCAATGTCAGCATCGTGGGCGACCGCGACGGCGTCGTACGGATCGCCAGGGCCCTGCTCCTGCAGGCCGCGGTGTTCCACGCGCCGGAGGATCTGGAGCTGGCCGCGTGTTTCCCGCCGGCCTCCCTCGATCAGTGGCAGTGGATCGGATGGTTGCCGCACGCCACTGATCCGGACCGCCGCGAAGGGCCGCACCCGTTCCGCCGGATCGCCCAGAAGCCGGACGAGCTGGCCGGGCTGATCAGCGAGGACGTGGCATCGCGCGCGACGCTGGCCAGCGAGGCGAAGCGTGGTTCGCTCGGCAACGGCGACGCGCGCCGGATGATCCAGCGGATGCTCGTCCTGCACGACACGTACGGCGAGGTTGCCACCGAGGTCGCCACCAACGACGAGACGCTGTCGATCGGCGATGTCGGCGTGACCGTGCTGCACCTGGTCGCCGACCGGATGCAGGAGCCGAGCAACGTCGCGATCCGGATCACCGTGCAGGAAGGCGAGGTGCTGGTCGAGGACCTGCGCGGTGGCGGATACCTGACCGCGCAGGGTCAGCTGGACGACACGCCGCTGGCAACAGCCGAGGGTCTCGCGCGCAGCCTGGCGCCGCTGCGGCTGTCGGCCGAATCGCTCGAAGAGGACGCGTCGCTCAAGACCGTCGACTTCATGAGCCTGCTGCAGATCGACGATCCCGGAAACGTCGACCTGGAACGGATGTGGACCCCGCGCAACGAGCGCGCGTTCCTCCGGGTGCCGCTCGGCCTCGACAGCGCGGGGCAACCCGTCGTCCTGGACCTGAAGGAGTCGGCGCAGCTCGGTATGGGCCCGCACGGGCTCTGCATCGGTGCGACCGGTTCAGGGAAGTCCGAGGTACTACGTACGCTCGTGATGGGCCTGCTCGCGACGCACTCGCCGGAAGACCTGGCGATGGTGCTGATCGACTACAAGGGTGGTGCGACCTTCGCCCCCTTCGACGGCGTACCGCATGTGGCCGGCATCATCACCAACCTGGTCGACGATCCGAGCCTGACCGAGCGGGCCTACGCCAGCCTCGCGGGTGAGGTGCAGCGGCGCCAGCAGATGCTGAAGGACGCGGGCAACGTCGCGAATATCACCGACTACCGGCTGCTCCGCAAGCAGCAGCCGGACCTCCCGGCGTACCCGCATCTGTTCGTGCTGATCGACGAGTTCGGTGAGCTGCTGACCGCGCGGCCGGACTTCATCGACCTGTTCCTCTCGATCGGCCGGATCGGCCGGTCGATCGGCGTGCACCTGCTGCTGGCCAGCCAGCGTGTCGAGGGCGGCAAGCTGCGAGGCCTGGAGACCTACCTGTCGTACCGGCTCGGTCTGCGCACGTTCTCCGAGGAGGAGAGCCAGACCGTCCTGAACACGCCGGATGCGTTCCACCTGCCGCCGCTGCCGGGCTTCGGATACCTGAAGGTCGACACGTCGGTGTACCAGCGGTTCCGCGCGGCGTACGTTTCCGGTCCCTACAAGGGCGCTGTGATCGAGACCACGGAAGACGACGGCCCAGCCGTCCGGCCCTACCTCGTCACGCCGTACCAGCAGCCGGACATGGCCAAGCTGGCCGCCGAGGACGAGAAGGACGAGGACGAGGACGAGGACGACTCGACCGAGCGGACCACCGGTCCGACGGTGCTCGGCGTGTTCGTCGAGCAGGTGAAGCCGTCGTCGGCCCCGGTGCCGCAGGTCTGGCTGCCGCCGCTGCCGAAGGTCTGCACGCTGGACCAGGTCGGTGGCCCGGTCGACATCGGCCCGCGCGGCCTGCAGTTCGCCGTACCGGCGCCGCCGATGTCGCCGGCGATCGGTGTCATCGACGACCCACGCAAACAGACGCAGTCCGTACTCCGGCTCGATCTGACCCAGGCCGGTGGGCACTGTGCCGTGATCGGTGGACCGCAGTCAGGCAAGACCACCTTCATCCGTTCGCTGGTGACGTCGCTGGCGCACAGTTACACGCCGCAGGAGGTCGCGGTCTACGCGATCGACCTGGCCGGCGGTGGCTTGCAACCGCTCGCCGATCTGCCGCACGTCGGTGGCGTGGCGATCCGGACCGACCGGGAGAAGATCCGCCGGACGCTGGAAGAGGTCCGCGGGATGCTGGACCAGCGCGAGCTGATCTTCCGCGACCGCGGGATCGACACCATGGAACGGCTCCGCTCGATGCATGCCTCGGGCGCCATTCCCGAGCTGCCGGTCGCGGACATCGTCCTGGTGCTCGACAACTACGGCGCGATCAAAACCACCTTCGACGACCTCGAGGAGCCGATCGCGGATCTGCTCGGCCGGGGGAGCAGCTACGGCATCCACGTGGTCACCACGATGATCCGGTGGACCGACGTAAGGATGGCCTCGCAGGCGCTGTTCGGCACGGTGATGGAGTTGCGGATAAACGATCCGTCCGACTCCAACATCGATCGCCGGCTGCAGGAGACGATGCGGAACGCCGGTCCGGGCCGGGTGCTGATGCCGCGGACCAAGCTGTTCGCGCAGCTCGCGCTGCCGCGGGTCGACAGCCTGCTGCAGGACGACGACCTGACCGAGGCGATGCAGGGCCAGGCGCTGGCGCTCGCGTCGGCCTGGCAGGGTCCGACCGCGCCCAAGGTGCGGGTGCTCCCGCTGCGGCTCGAGCGCAAGACGCTGCCGAACCCGCAGCAGGAGGCGGCGCTGGTGCCGATCGGGATGGACGAGACCCGGATGGCGCCGGTGCTGCTCGACCTGTTCGACCGCGACGGCAACCTGGTGATCTTCGGCGACACCAAGTCCGGCAAGACCAACCTGCTGAAGCTCATCCTGCAGCAGCTGGTCGACCGGTACAGCTCGGACGAGGTGGTGTTCGCGGTGATGGATCCGCGGCGCGGCCTGCGCGGCTTCCTTCCGGAGAAGTACCTCGGTGGGTACGCGACCAGCGGCCGGGTCGGCGCCGGACTGGCCGCCGGGGTCGCCGGTGAGCTGGAGAAGCGGGTGCCCGACGACTCGAACTCGGGCGCACCGGTCCCGGTCGCCGGGCCGAAGGTGATCGTGGTCGCGGACGACTACGACCTGCTGACCACCGGCGGCCAGGCCCCGATGGACCCGTTCCTGCCCTACATCGCGTCGGGCCGGGACATCAGCCTGCACTTCCTGATCGCCCGCCGGGCCTCCGGTGCGAGCAGGGCCTTGTACGAACCGTTCCTGACCACAGTGAACGAGTCCGGGACGGCCGGCCTGGTGCTGTCCGGCGACCGCTCCGAGGGCGCGCTGTTCACCGGCGCCACCCCGGGCAACTTCCCGGCCGGCCGAGGGCTGTTCGTACGCCGGGGTGAGCGGCCCGCCTTGATCCAGACGGCGCTGGCGGACGGCACCCCGACGACCGATGACGCAGATGGCGGAGGACAGCAGTGAGCTACGACGTGGTGGCACTGATCGACGGGCGACCGTCGTACGAGGACGTCCTGGCGGGCATGCTGGCCGCCGGGCCGGACTGGCTGGTGCGGGAGGTGTCCGACGGCGCGGTGCTGCAGCTGTGCAGTGCGGAAGGGCAGCCGCTGGCCTCGCTGGAGGCACCGATCCTTATCCAGGTGCCCGGTGAGGTCGAGAGACTGCTCGGGCCGGAGCTGACCGGCGTACCGACACCGGTCTGGTGGG
Source organism: Kribbella sp. NPDC006257 (assembly GCF_040613535.1). Taxonomy (NCBI): domain Bacteria; kingdom Bacillati; phylum Actinomycetota; class Actinomycetes; order Propionibacteriales; family Kribbellaceae; genus Kribbella; species Kribbella sp. NPDC006257. Next base: position 204,665 of record NZ_JBEXSJ010000007.1, on the reverse strand, counting down.
CCGAGGTCCGCGCGACGCCGCAGGAGGGCGCGCCCGAACTGGCCGACCGGTACGCCGCGGCGCTGGTGCAGCGGCTCGGTGGACAGGTCTGGAAGCCGGCCCCGCCGCCGTTCAACCCACCCGTCGGCGCCGATGTTGCTGGAGGCAACAATGCCTAACCCGGTCGAGCTGAGCCCGGCGATCGATCTGCGCACCGACAAGGTCGTCGTGATCATGCAGGACCGCCCGGTGGTCGGCATGTCCGCCTGGCTGGTCGACGCTCTGGCCGCTGCCGAGGCGGCGGACCTCGGTGTCCAGCTGGTCACGCCGGCGACGACCCGACTGACCTTCGCGGTACGGTCCACCCTGTTCGGCAGCCGCGACTCGCGCTGGGTGGTGACCGAGCCGAGCGGCGAGGGCGCGTACGACGGGCTCGGCGGCTCGAAGCTGAAGTGGGACGGCCAGATGTTCCAGGCGGTCGCCGCCGGGGAGCAGGACAAGGTCGACATGAGCCCGACCTTCGTCGCCGTCGATCTGGAGCTGCCATTCCAGCTGCTGGTGACCGCGCGGGTGCGCTACCAGGCGCTGGAGACGACGGTTGTCGGCAAGGCGGCCGAGCAGCTCTTCAAGGACCTGACCGGTGACGAGCCGGCCGGCTGGGGGACTGCCGAGCCGGTGACGCAGCCGTGGAACGTCGGCCAGCTCACGGCGTACTGTCGCCGCCGGGCGCCGAAGCCGACCTGGCTCGCCGTCGTCGGCGGCAACGACGGCCGGAGCGCGACCGGTGCGGTCGAGATCCACCGCCGGCCCGCCGGGCTGGAGGAGATCGTCACGCTCGCGGTGGCGACGCCGGACGGGCTGCCGAGCACGGCGGATGTCCAGGCGGTTGCCGACAAGCTGGCGAACACCTTCACGCTGGTGTCGTTCTTCGCCCAGGGCGCGCGCGGTGGCACCGACACGAACGCGATGCCGCACTGGGTCGGCGTCCCGGCACCGATGGCGATGGCCGTCGGCAACGATGCGGTGCGCGGCGACGGGATGGCGAAGGCGCTGGACATGACCGGGGTCGCCGACATCACGCCGGTGAAGATCGGCCCGACCGCATCGCCGGCGATCTGGTACCCGATCGGCGACGGCAAGAGCCAGCTGGACTGGAACATCTACAGCGCGCTCCTCGGCCGGCTGCTGCCGCCAGGCGCACCGACCGGGCGCTAGTTCCCGCTATGACGATCAGAGAGGTGTAGAGGTGGCTGCGGTCTACAGCCGGGTGACCATCATCGGCCGGCAACGCCAGATGGATGCCGTCCTGCCGGTCGACGAGCCGCTGGGCCGGCTGATGCCGGACCTGTTGCGGATGCTCGGCGAGCCGGTCGATCCGTCGCCCCGGCGCCGGTACCTGACGACGCCGACCGGCCAGACGGTCTCGCTCGAGCTCACCCTGGGCTCGGCGCAGATCGGCGACGGTTCCGTACTACGGCTCGCCGCCGAAGGCGAGGTGCCGCCGCCACCGACCGTGTACGACGTGGTCGAGGAAGCGGTCGACGACCTCGAGCGGCGGGGCACCACCTTCCAGCGCAAGCATCGGCACTGGGCAGCCGGTGCGGCCCTGATCTTCGCCCTGCTCGCCGGTGCGATCGCGCTGGCCAGGGCGGTCGACGGTGACATCGCTGCCTTCGTTCTGCTCGTGGTCGCGATCATCACCGGTCTCGCCGGCGTCGTCCTGGGCCGGGCCGGACAGCGGACGACTTCGATCACCTTGCTGATCGTGACACCGATCCTGCTCGGGGTGGTGGCGTGGAGCCTCGGCAGCTCGGAGGGCTGGTCCACACCGATGCGGATGGGGATCGTCGCTCTGGGGCTGGCGCTTGGCCCACTGCTGTTCGCGATGGCCGGGCTGGCCGGTGGCGGTCTGGTCGGCGGTGGTACGGCGATGATCTTCGCGCTGATCTGGATCATCGGTGTGGCAGCGGGAGTCTCCAGCGACAAGCTGAGCGCGTTGGTGGCCGTGGTCGCGGTGCTGCTGCTCGGCGTACTGCCGCGGCTCGCGCTGTCGATGTCAGGGCTGACCGCGCTGGACGATCGTCGGTCCAGTGGCAACGAGATCGGGCGTCCGGATGTCGAGTCGGCGCTGAACGCTGCGCACGTCGGTCTGGCGTTGTCTGCGACGGCGATCGCGTTGTGGTCGGCTGCCGCGGGCATCGTGCTCGCGCTGCACGGATCGGTCTGGACGGTGGCGATCGCGGCCCTGCTGGCGTTGCTGCTGTGCGCGCGATCGCGGCTGTACCCGCTGGCCGCGGAGGTACTCGGACTGTTCGCCGCGGCAGCGGTCATCGTCGGCGCGCTGGTCCAGGATCTGTCCCAGAAGTCGGTGGGTGGCACACTTGTAGCAGTCGGGCTACTCGTGGTGGTGGCGATGGTCGGTGCGTTCGGCCTGAGCTGGACACCGCAGGACCACGTACAGGTCCGGCTCGGTCAGGTTCTGGATCAGATCCAGGTACTGGCCGTCGTAGCGCTGGTACCGCTGACCCTCGGCGCATTCGGGGTCTTCAGCGGACTGCTCAAAGTCTTCTGATCGGATGGTATGACCGGGCCGAACTGGCAGGCGGACATGATGAACCGCCTCGACGACGATTCCGCGGCGGATTCTCAGCCGACCGCGGCCGCCCCGGTTCCCGGCCCGTCCGAGCCGGTCGCTCCGGTTGGGCAGCAGGCTCAGCCGGTTGCGCCCACGATGCCGCCTCCTCCGCCGCCGACGGGCGAGGGCTGGCACCAGCCGCCGGCAACGCAGCAATACCCGCAGCAGCCTGCGCAGTATCAGCAGTACCCACCTCAGCAGTACCCACCTCAGCAGTACCAGCCTTACGAGCAGCAGCCTTACGAGCAGCAGCAGTACCAGCAGCCTGCGCAGCAGTACCCGGCTCCGCAGTATCCGCCTGCCAACTACCCGCCGCAGCCGCAGTACCAGCAGCCGCAGCAGTATCAGCCGCAGCAGCCGCAGTACGAGCAGCCGCCGTACGGACCGCCGCCGCAGGTGCCGCCCGCGCCGTACCAGCAGCCGTACTACCCGGGCCCGCCACAGCAGCAGTATCAGGCGCCGCCTCCGCAGTACTACGAACCACCGCAGCAACAGCAAGGCTGGCAGCAGCCCCCACCACCACCACCTCAACAGCAGCAGTGGGTGCAGCCGCCACCTCCGCAGCAGCCGCCACCCCAGCAATGGGAGCAGCCGCAGCAGCAGTGGGAACAGCCCGCGGCCGGAGACGGTAGCTGGAACGCGCCGTCCGAGCCTGAGGCCGCCGGCTGGAACGCTCCGGCGCCCGACGGTGGTCCCGGCACGCATGCCTACACACCGGCGTACCAGGACCCGCTGGCAGGTTCGTTGCCAGCGGCAAGCGGTTCGGTGGGTCTGCAGCACGAGGACCCATCCGGCGGCTTCTTCCGCAAGATCGGCCGGTTCGCGGCCGAGGCGGCGTACATCGCCGGCGCGTCCAGCCGGATGCAGCGTGACGTCGAGAACATCGCGATCATCCGCCGGCCGATCGGGATCGGCCGGATGATCGGGATCATCGGCCCGGTCCCGCACAGCGGTACGTCGACCGTCACCGCCCTGCTCGCGGACGCGATCTCCTCCCAGCGCGGCGACATCGTGCTGGCCGTCGACGCGTTCCCGCAGGAGGGCAAGCTCTCCCACCGGCTCGATCAGGGCATCGCGAACACGCCGGGCTCCCGGGTCCAGCTCGCCCGGGCCGAACCGACCGCCGACGCGATCAGTGACGTCCTCGCGGCCCGCAACGTCGGCGGCGCGAACCAGATCCCGCTCTCCCTGGTCGACTGCCCGCCCGGTCTCTTCGAGGAGGCCACCGGGTACGTCGCCGGCGCGGCGCATGCGGTCGCCCTGGTCATCCCGTCGGTGCGCGACGCCGCGCTGACCAGCATCAACCAGCTCGACCAGCTCACCACCGACGGTCAGCAGATGCTGGTCGACCGCGGCCTGGTGGTCATCGCCGAGAACGTTGCCGACGACCCCGAACCGGTCCGCTGGCTGCAGTCGGCGGTGACCGATCGCGGCCTCGGGTACGTCGTACTCCCGTACGACGATCATCTCGCCCGGGCCTGGCCGTTGCAGCCCGAACGTCTCGAACCCGCCACCCGCCGGGCGGTCCTCGAACTGGCCGCCCGGCTGGTTCAACGCGCCACCCGCTGAACCGTTCGGCCGTTCCGCTCGTTCCTGGTGGTGTGGCCCGGTTTGGGGGCACCGGGTAGAAAGCAAGTAGCAGAGCGTTCAACTACTTTTGCACCAGCTCTTGGAGGGCCAGATACATGAGCGACGACCAGACGACCGAACTCGGCCGGGCGATCGACACCCTGCGGGACCGGCGGGCAGTACTCCGAGGTGCCGCGGTGGCGGGTCTCGCCGGCGTCGGGCTGCCGCTGCTCGCGGCCTGCGGTGACGACGGCGGCTCGAGCGGCGCGGCCGCCGACCCGACCTCGGCACCCTCGTCGGCACCGAGTTCGGCGCCGACCACCGGCACGTCGAGCACCCCGACGACCGGTGGCGGGGGACCGGTGCTCGGTCCGGCCTCCGACGTACCGGTCGGTGGCGGGAAGGTGTTCACCGACGCGAAGATCGTGGTCACCCAGCCGACTGCCGGTCAGTACAAGGCCTTCACCGCGGTCTGCACGCACGCGGGCTGCCTGGTGGCGAAGGTGGAGAACAACACCATCGACTGCCCGTGCCACGGCAGCAAGTACAGCGTCACGGACGGCAGTGTGGTGGGCGGCCCGGCACCGGCCCCGCTCGCGGCGGTCAACGTCACCGTCAAGGGCGGCAACATCGTGGGTCCCGCGGCTTAGAGCTTGGAAGGCCCCAGCTCAAGGTGAGCTGGGGCCTTTGTCCTACTTGGCTGGGTCGACCTTGCCGACGAAGAGCAGCTTGTTCGGTGAACCGGTGCCCGGGTCGCCGACCTTGTCCGGGGTCGCCGCGCCGACGAGCGCCTTGGCCACATCGGCCGGCTTCGCGTCCGGATGCTGGCTCAGGTAGAGCGCGATTCCACCGCTGACATGCGGTGTCGCCATCGACGTACCGCTCATCTTGGCGGTGGAGTCCGGTGCGGTGATACCGACCGAGGTGATGTCGACGCCCGGTGCGAACACGTCGACGCATCGGCCGAAGTTGGAGAAGGTTGCCTTGGCATCCTTGTCGTCCGTGGCGCCGACGGTGATCGCATCCGGCTGGTCGGCCGGCGAGGCGCTGCAGGCGTCCGAGCTGTCGTTGCCGGCAGCAACGGCGTACGTGATGCCGGCGTCGATCGAGGCCTTCACCGCGGCGTCGAGGGCGATGTCGGTGCCGCCGCCCAGGCTCATGTTGGCGACCGCGGGCTTCTTGGCGTTCTTCGTCACCCAGTCGATGCCGCCGACAACACTCTCGGTGGTCCCGGACCCGTTGCAATCGAGCACCCGGACCGCGATGATCTTGGCGCCCTTGGCGAGACCGTACGTCGTACCGGCGATGGTGCCGGCGACGTGGCTGCCGTGGCCCATGCAGTCGACGCCGTTCTGCCCGTCGCCGACCGTGTCGGTGCCGACGGAGGCGCGGCCGCCGAAGTCCTTGTGGGCGGCGTAGATCCCGGTGTCGATCACATAGACGTTGACGTTGTCGGCGGTCCCGGACGGCTCGAACTTCTTGTCCAGCGGGAGATCGCGCTGATCGGTCCGGTCCAGGCCCCACGGCGGGTCGTCCTGGTCCGCAGTGATCTTCTGGTTCTGCTGGACGAACGCGACCCGGGTGTCACCGGCGACCTTCTTCGCCTGCTCCTCGGACATGTTCGCCGAGAAACCCCTGATCGAGGAATCGAACTGCCGCCGTACCTTGACGTCGTACGACGCCGCGAGGCTCTGTGTGGTGACCCGCGTCTCCGCGGCCGACTTGTTGCCGGCCAGCACGACCACGTAGCTGCCGGGAATCGCCGTCGCGCTCCCCGCACCCCGGATGGTGGGCGCCGGTGGCGTCGACGGAGCCTCGCTCGCCGACGCGGTGGAGGCCAGGCCGGCCGCAGCAAGGCCGACAGCAACGGTCGTGCCCAGCACGGCACGCACGATTGGGTTCATGGGCGGAACTCCCTCAGAGTCTGCGCGGGCCCGGTTGCCTCACGCTCGGTCCTGTTCAACCACCCTGAGTGACACCCTAGGTACGCCGCTCATCCCAACCCGGGGTCAACCCAGCGATATGACCCAACCCGCAACACGACCTCCGCACGATCGCAAGACAACGGGTGTGCCACGGGACTTGTCGGTGCGGCGAACTAGGGTTGGGGGGTGGCTGATCCTTCCTCCTATCGCCCGGCGCCGGGGACGATTCCTGACTCGCCCGGGGTGTATCGCTTCAGTGATGCGTCCGGGCGGGTGATCTATGTCGGGAAGGCGAAGAACCTGCGCGCCCGGCTGTCGTCGTACTTCCAGGATCTGGTGAACCTGCATCCGCGGACGCAGTCGATGGTGACGACCGCCGCGAAGGTCGACTGGACCGTGGTCGCGAACGAGGTCGAGTCGCTGCAACTGGAGTACTCCTGGATCAAGGAGTTCGACCCGCGCTTCAACGTGAAGTACCGCGACGACAAGTCGTATCCGTGGCTCGCGATCTCGATGAACGAGGAGTATCCGCGGGTGATGGTCGGCCGCGGCCCGAAGAAGAAGGGCGTCCGGTACTTCGGTCCGTACAGTCACGCCTGGGCGATCCGGGAAACCGTCGACCTGCTGCTCCGGGTTTTCCCGATGCGCTCCTGCAGCAAGGGCGTCTTCAACCGGCATCGTCAGATCGGGCGTCCCTGTCTCCTCGGATATATCGGCAAGTGCGCCGCGCCTTGCACCGGTCAGGTGACCCAGGAGGAGCACCTGAAGATTGTCGAGGACTTCTCCGCGTTCCTCTCCGGCCAGACCGCGACGTATGTGCGCCGCCTCGAGAAGGAGATGAAGGCGGCGGCGGCCGAGCTCGAGTACGAGCGGGCCGCGAAGATCCGCGACGACCTCGGCGCGCTGGAGAAGGCCCTTGCGAAGAACGCGGTCGTCCTCGGCGACGGCACCGACACCGATGTCGTCGCGCTCTCGGAGGACCCGCTCGAAGTCGCCGTACAGATCTTCTATGTGCGGGGCGGACGGATCCGCGGCCAGCGCGGCTGGATCGCCGACAAAGCAGACGGTACGGCGACGACGGCCGACCTGGTGGAGCGGTTCATCCAGCAGATGTACGCCGGGGAGTCCACCGACACGATCCCGCGCGAGATCCTGGTGCCGACGCTGCCGGAGGACCTGGACGCGCTGACCGAGTGGCTTTCGGGCTTGCGCGGCTCGCGGGTGGCGATCCGTGTCCCGCAGCGGGGCGACAAGAAGGACCTGATGGCGACGGTCGAGCGGAACGCGCTGCAGACGTTGACCATGCACAAGACCAAGCGGGCCAGCGATCTGACCACCCGCAACCTGGCGCTGGAGGAGATCCAGGCTGCGCTCGACCTGCCCGAGGCGCCGCTGCGGCTGGAGTGCTACGACGTCTCGAACCTGCAGGGCACCGAGGTCGTCGCGTCGATGGTCGTCTTCGAGGACGGGCTGCCGCGCAAGTCGGAGTACCGGCGGTTCGTCATCAAGGGCGTCGAGGGGCAGAACGACGTCGCGTCGATCGCGGAGGTGCTGACCCGGCGGTTCAAGCGGCTGCTGGACGAGCGTGCTGCGACCCCGGAGGGCGAGGATCCGACGGCGAACCTGATCGACCCGGAGACCGGCCGGGCGAAGAAGTTCGTCTACACGCCGGGCCTGGTCGTCGTCGACGGTGGTCCGCCACAGGTCGCGGCGGCGCGGCAGGCGATGGACGAGCTCGGCCTCGGCGACATCCCGGTGTGCGGGCTGGCCAAGCGGCTCGAGGAAGTCTGGCTCCCCGACGACGAGGACCCGGTGATCTTCTCCCGTACGTCGGAAGGCCTCTACCTGCTGCAGCGTCTTCGCGACGAGGCGCACCGGTTCGCCATCACCCATCACCGTAACCGCAGGTCGAAGTCGATGGTTGAGAGTGTGCTGGACGAAGTACCGGGGCTCGGCGAGGTTCGGCGCAAGACGCTGCTCCGGCACTTCGGCTCGTTGCGGAAGCTCCGTCAGGCGTCGGTCGACGAGGTCGCCGAGCTGCCCGGATTCGGGCGGCGGACGGCCGAGTCCGTCGTACTGGCGGTGAACTCGGCGGCAACGAAGGCCGACACCGGCCGTGCACCGTCGGTGAATACCGCGACCGGCGAGATACTGGACGACGACGTCACGCCGGCCGGCGTGACCGACGGGGATCGGGCCACGGCCGATCGCCCGGACGGGGATTGAACTCGGGGAGAACTGAGAACTGATGGACGAGTCGAGCGGCAACCTCATCATCGTGTCCGGGATGTCCGGCGCGGGACGGAGTTCGGTCGCGGACGTACTGGAGGACCTCGGCTGGTTCGTGGTCGACAACCTGCCGCCGATGTTCCTGACCACGATCGTCGAGCAGGTGGTCGGCACCGGCGCCTCGCCCCGGCTGGCGATCGTCGTCGACGTCCGGACCGGGTCGTTCTTCGACGAGCTCGGCTCGGCGCTGGAGGACCTGCGGGCCAAGGGATACCGGCCGCTGACCCTGTTCCTGGAGGCGTCCGACGACGTCATCGTGCGCCGGCAGGAGAGTGTGCGCCGGCCGCACCCGCTGCAGGGTGACGGCCGGCTGCTGACCGGTATCGAGCGCGAACGTGAGCTGCTCGGCGACATCCGGGCCGGCGCCGACCTGGTGATCGACACCTCGAACCTGAACATCCACCAGCTCGCTGCCCGGATCGTGAACGCCTTCGGGGACGAGGAGAAGATCGAGCTGCGGGCCACCGTGGTCTCGTTCGGATTCAAGTACGGCATCCCGGTCGACGCCGACGTGGTGGCCGACATGCGGTTCGTGCCGAACCCGTTCTGGCAGCCCGACCTGCGCCCGATGACGGGCCAGGACAAGCCTGTGTCAGACTTCGTGCTCGGTCATCCGCTGGCCCAGCAGTTCCTGCAGAACTATGTGGACGTGCTGGACACGCTGCGGACCGGATATCTGAACGAGGGCAAGCGGTTCGTCACGGTCGCGATCGGCTGCACCGGTGGGAAACACCGGAGCGTCGCGATGGCCGAGGAGATCGCGAAGAGGCTGCGGGAGAAGGGTTCACCGACCTTGGTCGTGCACAGGGATCTGGGGCGGGAGTGACGGCTTAGTGTCGCGAGCTCCCCGGGTCGTCGCGCTGGGAGGTGGGCACGGCCTGGCCGCGTCCCTGTCGGCGCTGCGGCACGTCACCGACCAGCTGACCGCGGTCGTCACGGTGGCCGACAACGGCGGTTCCTCCGGGCGGCTGCGGCGCGAGCTGGGCGTCCTGCCTCCCGGCGATCTCCGGATGGCGCTGGCCGCGTTGTGCCGCGACGACGAGTGGGGCCGGACCTGGGCGAGCGTGCTCCAGCACCGGTTCCGCAGCGACGGTGAACTGCACGACCATGCGGTCGGCAACCTGCTGATCGTCGCGTTGTGGGAGCTGCTCGGCGAGGCCGTCGACGGACTCGACTGGGTGGCCAGACTCCTTGGCGCACAAGGGCGCGTGCTGCCGATGTCGGCGGTGCCGCTGGACATCACCGCGCGGGTGATCGGCCTCGATCCGCTCTATCCCGAGGTGGTCACCGAGATCCGCGGCCAGGCCGAGGTGGCGACGACCGAGGGCAAGGTGGTCGATGTCGCCCTGGACCCGGCCGACCCACCGGCCTGCCCCGAAGCCCTGGTCGCGATCGCCGAAGCCGACTGGGTCGTCGTCGGCCCCGGCTCCTGGTTCACGTCCGTGATCCCGAACCTCCTGGTCCCCGCGCTGGCCCATGGTCTCGAGATGACGAACGCCCGCCGGCTGGTCACTCTCAACCTCGGTGAGCAGAAGGGCGAGACCGACGGCTTCTCCCCGGAAACCCATTTAGAGGTTCTCGCCGCCCACGCACCGGAACTCCGCATCGACATCGTCCTGGCCGACGCCGGCCACGTCCCCGACCCGTCCTCACTGCGCCGTACGGCGGCCTCCCTCGGCGCGGACCTGGTGATCGCCGACATCGCCGCCGACGACCGCCACCTCCACCACGACCCCACCAAACTGGCAAAGGTCTACCGCGAGATCTTCGGGTAGAGAGCTCTCGGCGTAGCTCCTTTACTGGTTCGCGTCGAACCGGCCGAGTTCGCGACCGTGGGCGTCGAAAAGGATCGCCCAGATCGGCTTCCCGCCCACCAGACCGACACCACGGCCTTGTGTGCGTAGGTGTTCAGGCCGTCCTCGTGGCTCAGCTTGTCCCACCGGCGAGGAACGACAGCGATCACCCGAAAGGTTGCGATGAGGCGTAACGGGCCGGGTGCTGGAGGAGTTGGACCCACAGGCGGACACGAGGGTTGTGACAGCTCTCCCCGCACCGCTTTTGGTCTTTTCCTGATGATGCAGCGACGAGGGTCTTTGACAGTGGTGGGAGGATTCATCTCATGGCGATGACAGCACAGGTGAAGTCCGAGTTGACCAGTATTCAGGTCACGAAACCCTGCTGCCGCAAGGCTGAAGTGTCTTCGGTACTACGGTTTGCCGGCGGACTGCATCTGGTCTCCGGCCGGATCGTGGTGGAGGCCGAGCTGGACAGCGGTGCCGCGGCCCGCCGGCTGCGCAAGGACATCGCCGAGATCTTCGGGCACCCGTCGGACGTCGTGGTGATCTCCCCGTCCGGTATTCGCAAGCAGACGAAGTACGTCGTACGGGTTGTTCGTGACGGAGACGCGCTGGCGCGGCAGACCGGGCTGGTGGACAACCGGGGTCGTCCGGTCCGCGGACTGCCCCCGGCGGTCGTTTCGGGCGCGTCCTGTGATGCGGTGGCGGCGTGGCGCGGCGCGTTCCTCGCGCACGGTTCGCTGACCGAGCCCGGTCGCTCGTCGTCGCTCGAGGTGACCTGTCCTGGTCCGGAAGCGGCACTGGCGCTGGTCGGTGCCGCGAGAAGGCTCGGGATCGGCTCGAAGGCCCGTGAGGTCCGGAATGTGGACCGGGTGGTGATCCGCGACGGCGACGCGATCGGGGCCCTGCTGACCAGGCTCGGCGCGCACGAGTCGGTGCTGGCCTGGGAAGAGCGCCGGATGCGCCGCGAGGTCCGGGCGACCGCGAACCGGCTGGCCAACTTCGACGACGCGAACCTGCGCCGCTCCGCCCGGGCCGCCGTCGCGGCCGGTGCGCGGGTCGAGCGCGCGCTGGAGATCCTCGGCGACGACGTCCCCGACCACCTGCAGGTGGCCGGCAAACTGCGCCTGGAGCACAAGCAGGCCAGCCTCGAAGAGCTCGGCCAGCTGCACGAGCCGGCCCTCACCAAGGACGCCGTCGCCGGCCGCATCCGCCGGCTCCTCGCGATGGCCGACAAGCGCGCCGCCGACCTCGGCATCCCCAACACCGAGGCGAACCTCACCCCGGACATGCTCGACCCTGCGTGAACGCAGGCTGACACCGCGGGGTCCTGAGGGTTTTCCCTAGGATTCCGCGGTTTTCCGGACCTGGCTGAGGTCAACTGATTCCCCTCGGGCAAGACCTGGGCGCAGGGTGTGCGTGCCCACCACACGGTAGGAGCCGGACAACGGCTGCACCGTGGTTTCCGCCCGAGGGAGCACACACATGAAGCGCAGTTTCCGCGCGGGCCTGGCAGTCGCGGCGATCACCGCACTGGCCGGTCTGTCCAACGTCACCGGGGTCCAGGCAGCCCAGCCAATGGCCGACCAGGCGCCGTCGCCGGTCGCCTCGGCCAAGGCCAACGCCGCCCAGCTCGGTCTCGGCAGCTCGGCCGACCTGACCGCCCGCGACGTCGTGGTCGACGCCGACGGGACGAGCCACGTCCGGTTCGACCGCACCTACCAGGGCCTCCCGGTCGTCGGCGGCGACTTCGTCGTCCACCAGACCAAGGCCGGCGCCGTCCGCTCGATGTCCGGCGGTGCGAGTGCCCTGAGCCTGTCGACCAAGCCCACCGTGGCGGCCTCGACGGCACTCGCCGCGGCCAAGCAGAAGTCGGCCAAGCAGCAGCTCGTCGTCTTCGTCACCAACAGCGGTCAGTCCAAGCTGGCGTACAAGGTGACCAGCACCGGCCGCAAGGCCGACGGTCAGCCCACCGGCACCGAGACGTACGTCGACGCGCGGAACGGCAAGGTGCTCGACAGCTGGAGCACCGTCCAGGACGACCTGGGCAGCGGCAGCGGCCTCTACGTCGGCACGGTCGGCCTCGACACCACGCATGGGGCCAGCAACTACTCCATGGTCGACCCGGTCCGCGGCGGCAACTCGACGTACAACGCCGGTGTGCTGTTCACGGACGCGGACAACCTGTGGGGGACCGGTTCCAACAGCAACGCCCAGACGGCCGGTGTCGACGCGCATTACGGCATCGCCAAGACGTGGGACTACTACAAGAACGTCCATGGCCGCAACGGCATCGCCAACGACGGTGTGGGTGCCAAGTCCTACGTCCACGACGGCGCCTACGTGAACGCGTCCTGGAGCGACGCGTGCTTCTGCATGAAGTACGGCGACGGTGACGCGAGCCAGGGGATCGGCCCGCTCGTCGAGCTGGACATCGCCGGTCACGAGATGAGCCACGGCGTCACCAGCCGGACCGCGGCGCTGCGTTACAGCGGCGAGTCCGGTGGGCTGAACGAGTCGACCTCGGACATCTTCGGTACGGCGGTCGAGTGGTACGCCGCGAACGCCAACGACGTGCCGGACTACGTGCTGGGCGAGGAGATCTACACCGACTACAACCCGGCGACCAACTACATCCGGCGGCTCGACAAGCCGTCGCTCGACGGTGCGAGCGCCGACTCGTGGTCGAAGAGCGTCGGCCGGCTGAACGTGCACTACTCGTCCGGTGTGGGCAACCACTTCTTCTACCTGCTGTCCGAGGGCAGCGGCGCGAAGACGATCAACGGCATCGCCTACAACAGCCCGACCGCGAACGGCGTGACGATGACCGGTATCGGCATCAGCAAGGCCGAGAAGATCTGGTATCGCGCGCTGACCACGTACCTGACCTCGCGCTCGGACTACAAGGCCGCCCGGGCGGCCTCGCTGTCCGCGGCGACCGACCTGTACGGCGCGAACAGCGCCGAAGTACAGGCCGTGGCCAAAGCGTGGACAGCAGTCAACGTGGTCGGCTGACCGACCGCCTCATCAGCACCCGACGGCCCCGGGGGAATCCCCGGGGCCGTCGTGGTCCGCTCGGGGGGCTACTCACGGGTCCGGGTGGTCTGCTGTGGATAGCACCAGTGGGCCGGGTGGGCACTTGGGCTAGTGTTTCGGGTGTAGCGGCAGTGCTCGAAAGCTAGTTCTGAGGAGACGTAGTCCCGTGACCGTTCGCGTAGGTATCAACGGCTTCGGCCGGATCGGCCGTAACTTCTTCCGCGCCGTTCAGGCGTCCGGTGCCGACATCGAGGTCGTCGCCGTCAACGATTTGACCGACAACCAGACCCTCGCCCACCTGCTGAAGTACGACTCGATCCTGGGCCGCTTCCCCGGTGACGTGACCGCGACCGAGGACGACATCACGGTCAGCGGGCACACCTTCAAGGCGTTCGCCGAGCGGGACCCCGCCAACCTCAAGTGGTCTGATGTGGGCGCCGACGTGGTGATCGAGTCCACCGGCTTCTTCACCGACGCCACCAAGGCCAAGACGCACGCCGACAACGGCGCCAAGAAGGTCATCATCTCCGCCCCGGCGAAGAACGAGGACCTGACCGTCGTGATGGGTGTGAACCACGAGCTGTACGACGCGGACAAGCACACCGTCATCTCGAACGCGTCCTGCACCACGAACTGCCTCGCCCCGATGGCCAAGGCCATCCACGACGAGTTCGTCATCCAGCAGGGCCTGATGACCACGATCCACGCGTACACCCAGGACCAGAACCTGCAGGACGGCCCGCACAGCGACCTGCGTCGCGCCCGCGCCGCCGCGCTGAACATCGTGCCGACCTCGACCGGTGCCGCCAAGGCGATCGGCCTGGTCCTGCCGGAGCTCAAGGGCAAGCTGGACGGCTACGCGCTGCGCGTCCCGGTCCCGACCGGCTCCGCCACCGACCTGACCATCACCGTCGGCCGGGAGACCTCGGTCGAAGAGGTCAACGCCGCCGTCAAGGCAGCCGCCGAGGGTGCGCTCAAGGGCTACCTGAAGTACACCGAGGACCCGATCGTGTCGACCGACATCGTCACCGACCCGGCCTCCTGCATCTTCGACGCCGGCCTGACCAAGGTGCTCGGCAACCAGGTCAAGGTCGTCGGCTGGTACGACAACGAGTGGGGTTACTCCAACCGCCTCGTCGACCTGGTCAACTACGTCGGCGCCTCGCTCTGACGTTCCACTCCTGACGTCCGCGTCCGGAGAATCTCGGCCTGGTGAGCGAGGTTCTCCGGACGCTGGCGATTTCTGGCGAAGGAAGCAGCAAACTGTGAAGACCATCGAAGACCTCGGTGACGTCGCCGGCCTGCGGGTGCTGGTGCGCTCGGACCTGAACGTCCCGATCGACGGCGACAAGATCGGTGACGACGGCCGGATCCGGGCCAGCGTCCCGACCCTGGTGAAGCTGGCCAAGGCCGGCGCCAAGGTGATCGTCACCGCGCACCTCGGCCGCCCGAAGGGCAAGCCGAACCCGGAGTTCACGCTGGCCCCGGTGGCCAAGCGGCTCGGCGAGTTGCTGGAGCCCGAGGGCATCACCGTGCGGTTCGCCACCGACGTGACCGGCGACAGCGCGCAGGAAGCCGTCCAGGAACTCGACGAGGGCGAGGTCCTGCTGCTCGAGAACGTCCGGTACGACGCACGCGAGGAGAGCAAGGACGAGGCCGAGCGCGGCGCGCTGGCCGACGAGCTGGCCGGCCTGGCCGACGTGTTCGTGAGCGACGGCTTCGGCGTAGTACACCGTAAGCAGGCCAGCGTGTACGACGTGGCGCGTAAGCTCCCGCACGCGGCCGGTGGCCTGGTGCTCGCCGAGGTCGAGGTGCTGAAGAAGCTCACCGAGGACCCGGCCCGCCCCTACGTCGTCGTACTGGGTGGCGCGAAGGTCTCCGACAAGCTCGCGGTGATCGACAACCTGATCGCCAAGGCGGACAAGCTGCTGATCGGTGGCGGCATGGTCTTCACCTTCCTCAAGGCGCAGGGCCACGAGGTCGGCAAGAGCCTGCTCGAGGACGACCAGCTGGACGCGGTCAAGGGTTACCTGGAGACCGCGAAGGCCAAGGGCGTCGAGATCGTGCTGCCGACCGACATCGTGGTCGCGCCCGAGTTCAAGGCCGACGCTCCCGCCACCGTGGTGGCCGCGGACGCGATCCCGGCCGACCAGCTCGGCCTGGACATCGGCCCGGACTCGGGCAAGGCCTTCGCCGCCGAGATCGCCGGTGCGAAGACGGTGTTCTGGAACGGCCCGATGGGCGTCTTCGAGATGGAGGCGTTCGCCGGTGGAACCAAGGCCGTCGCGCAGGCGTTGACGGAGGTGGACGGGCTCAGTGTGGTGGGTGGTGGCGATTCGGCCGCCGCCGTACGGCAGCTGGGCTTCGCCGACGATCAGTTCGGGCACATCTCCACCGGTGGTGGCGCGTCGCTCGAATACCTGGAGGGCAAAGAGCTCCCGGGTCTTGCTGTGCTGGAAGAGGACTGACACCTGATGGCTGACAACACTGCCCGTACGCCGTTGATGGCGGGCAACTGGAAGATGAACGTCAACCACGTCGAGGCCGTGCACCTGCTGCAGAAGCTGAGCTGGACGCTGCAGGACAAGAAGCACGACTTCGAGCGGGTCGAGGTGGCGGTGCTCCCGCCGTTCACCGACATCCGCAGCGTGCAGACGCTCGTCGACGGCGACCGGATGAAGATCGTGTACGGCGCGCAGGACATCTCTGTGCACGACGACGGCGCCTACACCGGTGAGATCTCGGCGGCGATGCTGTCGAAGCTCGGCTGCAGCTACGTGCTGGCCGGGCATTCGGAGCGCCGGCAGTACCACGGCGAGGACGACGCGACCGTGAACGCGAAGGCCACCAAGGCGCTGGCGGCCGGGATCACCCCGATCGTCTGTGTCGGCGAGGGCCTGGAGATCCGCAAGGCCGACGGTCACGTCGAGCACTGCCTGGCCCAGGTCGACGGCGCGATCGCCGGCCTGAAGCCGGACGAGGTGCGCAAGATCGTGATCGCCTACGAACCGGTCTGGGCGATCGGCACCGGCGAGGTGGCGACGCCGGAGGACGCGCAGGAGGTCTGCGCGGCGATCCGGGGCCGGCTGGAGGAGATTTCACCGGCTGTGGCCGATTCGGTACGGATTCTGTACGGCGGATCGGTGAAGATGGCCAGTGCAGGTGGCATCATGGCCCAGCCGGATGTCGACGGCTGCCTGGTGGGCGGTGCAAGCCTTAAGGTGGACGAGTTCGCCGGTATCTGCCGTTACCTGGACCTTCAGTTAGGCTACTCCTCGTGATTCTCGCTTTTCAGATCGTTGTCGTCATCTGCAGCCTGATCCTGACGCTGCTCGTGCTGCTGCACAAAGGCCGCGGTGGCGGCCTTTCCGACCTGTTCGGTGGTGGGGTCTCGTCCAGCCTGGGCGGTTCCTCGGTCGCCGAGCGGAACCTCGACCGGATCACGATCGGCGTCGGCCTGATCTGGTTCGCGGCCATCGTCGCGCTCGGCCTGCTGTACAAGCTCGGCTGAGAGGGGAGTAGCTCCCATGCCTGGTGGTGGCAGTGCGATTCGAGGTAGCCGGGTCGGCGCCGGACCGATGGGCGAGGCGGAGCGCGGCGACACCGCGCCCCGGCAGCGCGTCGTGTTCTTCTGTGCCAACGGACACGAGACCGCGACCGTGTTCGCGGTCGAGGCAGCGGTTCCGGAGGCCTGGGACTGTCCGAGGTGCGGTCTGCCGACCAGCACCGACGTCAACAACCCGCCGCCGCCCACCAAGATCGAGCCGTACAAGACGCACCTCGCCTATGTGAAGGAGCGTCGCAGCGAGTCCGAAGCCGCCGAGATCCTCGAAGAGGCCCTCGAAAAGCTCCGCGCCCGCCGCGCCCGCGGCGAAGTCATCTTCTGAAGCTCGCCAAGACCCGGGCAGTCCCCCGAACGGGACCGCCCGGGTCTTGTCGTGCACCCAGCCCGTACTACGGGCCGCCGTCCCCGGGCATCTCGCGCTCGGGTGGCCGGCGCGCGCGACATCGAACCAACCGCTGACAACGTCAACGGCAACCCTCGGCACCGCTGACCGCCCAGACCGCGAACCTTCGGGAACTCGCCATGACAACCTTCGGGCCGCCGAACTGCCCCTTCTCGCCGCCTCGATTCGCCGAATTTCCCACTTCCCGTCTCGACTCGCCGGTCTCGCGCCGACTACCCGTCTCGACTGGCCGTGGAATGTCCACTACCCGGCTCGACTTGCCGGTTTTGGTTGGAAAACCCGCGTGTCGAGACGGTAAGTGCGAGCGTCGCGGCCTGTCGGGACGGTGGGAGGCGACCAGGCTGGATTCGCGGGTGAGAGGTAGGTCGCGTACCACCGCCCTGCTTCGACGCCGGCCGAAGCGCGTCACCGGGCATTGCGTCCGAAGGACCGGAGGGCAGAGCTCTCGATCCTTCGGACGCAATGAGGCGTTAGGACAGCTGCGAAGCCGCTGCGTCGTCGATGAGCCAGAGGGTGCGGTCCAGGCCCTTTGGAGTAGCCGCCGGGACCGACGTGTCGCCCGCAACGCCCTTGGCAACGGCCTCAGCCTTGTCTTCGCCGGAGACGACGAACCAGACCTCGCGCGACCGCGCCAGCGTCGGGAACGTCAGCGACACCCGGGTCGGCGGCGGCTTGGGGGAGTCGTGGACGGCGACCGCCCACGCATCCTCCTCGGCCAGCTCCGGATACCCCGGGAACAACGACGCCACGTGCCCGTCAGGGCCAACACCCAGCATCAGTACGTCGAATGTCCGTACTCCGCTAGCCGCCAAGGCAGCCGCATAAGCCTCAGCCGCCGCCTCAGCGCCTTGACCGCTGTCCGCAGGCATCGGGTGCACCAGCGCGGGATCGACGTCGACGTGGGACAGCAACACGTCCCACGCCTGCGTCTCGTTCCGCTCGGGGTCTCCCGCCGGCAGGAAGCGTTCGTCGCCCCACCAGAACTCCACCCGCCGCCAGTCGATGGCGTGCCGGGCCGGCGAGTCCGCCACGGTTCCGTAGACCTTTGCCGCGACGCGGCCGCCGGTGAGCACCAGCTGCGCGATCCCACCACCGGCCTGTACGTCGATCAGCCGGGTGATCAGCCTGGCCGCGACGGCATGGGCCAGGCCTTCGGCGTCGCGGTTCCGGAGAATCTCAGCCGTCATGACCGCCCTGCCACCCGCTTGCCGGTCGCCTTCTTGGCAACGGCCTTACCGGCAGCCTTCTTCGCCGCCGGAGCAGCCTTCTTGGCCGCGACCGACTTGCGCGCCGACTTCGCCGCCGCGCTCGCCTTCTTCGCCACCGTCTTCTTGGCGGTGGTCTTCCGCGCAGCCGTCTTCTTCCCGGCAGCCGTCTTCCCGGCGGCCGTCTTCTTCGTGACAGCTGACGATGAGCCGCCGCCGGTCTTGCCGGCAGCTTCGAGCTCCGGCGACGCCGCCTTGCCCGCGACCTTCGTCGTACGGGCTGCGGCCTTCTCCGCCGCGGTCTGAGCGGACCTGCGATCGACGTCGCTCACGACCTTCGCCGAAGCGGGCATCTTCTCCCGCTCGACCAGGCACCCCAGAGTCTGCGCGTATACATCGTCCGGGTCGAGCCGCCGCAGCTCCTCGCTCAGCAGTTCGGAGGTGTTCCGCCGCTTCAAGGCGACCGGCCGATCCGGCTGACCGGGAATGCTGAACGTCGCCACCGCACCGTCCGGCCGCGTCAACGCGATCGGCCCGGCCGGAGTGAACATCCGTACGGCGGTGATGCCCGGCCCGCGCGAGATCCGCTGCTCCACCGGGACGCCGAGCCGGCTCTGCAGCCAAGCGGCCATCAGATCGGCGCTGGCGTTGCCCTTGGCCGACACCACCTCGGCGCCGGTCACCTTCGTGGGGTACTGGTCCAGCGCGGCGGCCATCAACGCACGCCACCCGGTCAGCCGGCTCCACGCGAAGTCGGTGTCGCCGGGCGCATACCCCTCGGCCCGGACGGTGAAGTCCACCGAGCCTCGCCGGGTCGCGGCCGCGTCGGTGACCCGGCGCCGGCCGAGCGCACCGAGCGGGTCCTCGTTCGGAACCTTCGGCCCGCCACCCGGCCACCAGACGATGACAGGGGAGTCGGGCAGCAGCAGCGGCGTGATGACGGACTCGGGCACCTTGGCGAGTTCGCCGTGCAGCCGCAGCAGTACCGCCTCGCCAGGAATCCCCTCACCGACCCGTACCTCGGCGTCGAGGCCGCCCGTACCCCGGCCGGGGCGCAGGATTGCCACCAGCACCCGCGAGGGGTGTTCGCGACCGGCCTCGTTCGCCGCCTTCATCGCGTCGTGGTGGGACGCCTCGTCGACGACCACCACGATGGTGCCGACCATGCCCATCGCCGGGGAGCCTGCGTTGCGCCGCGCCTTCAGCAGCGCCGACGCGATCTCCGCCGACGTGGTGCTGGTGAGGTCGATGATCATGGCCGCCTCCAGGCGCGTCCGTCGCGGGCGAGCATCTCGTGGGCGGAGTCGGGTCCCCAGGCACCGGAGGCGTACTGCTCCGGCTTGCCGTGCTCGGCCCAGTAGTTGATCACCGGGTCGAGGATCTTCCAGCCGAGCTCCACCTCGGTGTGCTGGGGGAACAGCGGCGGGTCGCCGAGCAGCACGTCGAGGATGAGCCGCTCGTAGGCCTCGGGGGACGACTCGGTGAAGGACCCGCCGTACGCGAAGTCCATGTTCACGTCGCGGATCTCCATCATCGTGCCGGGCACCTTCGCCCCGAACCGCATCGTGATGCCCTCGTCCGGCTGGATCCGCATCACCAGGGCGTTCTGGCCGAGTTCCTCGGTCTCCGTCTTGGTGAACGGCAGGTGCGGCGCGCGCTTGAACATGACGGCCACCTCGGTGACGCGCCGGCCCAGTCGCTTGCCGGTCCGCAGGTAGAACGGGACGCCGGCCCAGCGGCGGGTGTCCACGTCGACGCGCAGCGCCGCGAAGGTCTCCGTTGCCGAGTCCTTGGGGATCCCGTCTTCCTGCAGGTAGCCCTTGACCTTCGTGCCTCCGGCCCAGCCCGCCGCGTACTGACCGCGTGCGGTGTGCAGGCTGAGGTCCTCCGGCAGCTTCACCGCCGCGAGCACCTTCTTCTTCTCCTGACGCAGTGACCAGGCGTCGAAGCTGACCGGCTCTTCCATCGCGATCAGCGCGAGCAGCTGGAGCAGGTGGTTCTGGATCACGTCACGGGCGGCACCGATGCCGTCGTAGTACCCGGCGCGGCCGCCGATGCCGATGTCCTCGGCCATCGTGATCTGCACGTGGTCGACGTAGTGGCTGTTCCAGACCGGCTCGAACATGGCGTTGGCGAACCGCAGCGCCAGCATGTTCTGGACGGTCTCCTTGCCCAGGTAGTGGTCGATCCGGAAGACCGCTTCGGGCGGGAAGACCGACTCGACCACCCGGTTCAGCTCCCGGGCGCTCTTCAGATCGTGCCCGAACGGCTTCTCGATCACCACCCGGCGCCACGAGCCCGGGGTCTCCTTGGTCAGGCCGTGCTCGTTCAGCTGCTGCACGACCTGCGGGAACAGGCCAGGCGGGATGGACAGGTAGAAGGCGTGGTTGCCACCCGTGCCGCGGTTGACGTCGAGCTCGTCCACGGTTTCCTTCAGCCGCTTGAACGCCTCGTCGTCGGTCAGGTCACCCGGAACGAACCGGAAGCCCTCGGCCAGTTGCTGCCAGACCTCTTCGCGGAACGGCGTCCGGGCGTGCTCCTTGACGGAGTCGTGCACGATCTGCGCGAAATCCTGGTTGGTGAAGTCCCGCCGGGCGAAGCCGACCAGCGCGAAACCGGGCGGCAACAGGCCCCGGTTGGCCAGGTCGTACACCGCCGGCATCAACTTCTTACGGGCCAGGTCGCCGGTGACGCCGAATATCACCAGGCTGCAAGGCCCAGCAATCCGGGGAAGCCGCCGGTCCTGCGGATCCCTGAGCGGGTTCACAGGACCGGTCAGATCCTCGTCGAGTTCTGCGGTCATGCGCCGCTTGCCTCCGATGATTTGTCTGGAGCGTCGAGTAGAGAGATGAGCTGCTCGACACCGGCGGCGGGATCGGTGAGGTGCAGCCGTAGTACGGGACGGCCACGGTCGGCCAGTACACCGGCGTCGCCGGCGGCCTGGGCCGAGATCAGCGTGCCGAACGAGAACGGCCGGTCGGGGATCTCGACGTCGGTGGATTCCGACGAGGTGATCTGGAGGAAGACGCCCTGCGGATGGCCGCCCTTGTGGTACTGCCCGGTCGAGTGCAGGAACCGCGGTCCCCAGCCGAAGGTCACCGGACGACCGGTCCGGGTGCTGAGCGCGGGCCGGATGGCCATCAGGTTCTCGTCGCGCTCGGAGTCCAGGTACGCCATGACTGCGAGGTACCCATCTTCGCCGAGCTTGCCCAGCAGCGACTCCAGCGCTCCTTCGACGGTGTCGATGCCGTCGAGCAGACCCTCGGTCCCACGAACCTCCACAGCACCGTCCGTGAAGGCAGCAGCCTCCGGCTCCGGCTGCGCGTCCAGTAGACCGCGAGCCGCCTTCTTGGCGCTCTCCACGTCGGGCTGGTCGAACGGGTTGATCCCGAGCAGGTAGCCGGCCACAGCAGTGGCCGTCTCCCACAGCAGCATCTGCCCACCGAGCGAACCAGACGTCAGAGCAGTCGGTACGTCGCTTGTCGCCTTGTCGGCCAGCAGCGCATTGACGATGTCCGTCGCGTTGCTGTGCAGCTCCGGAGCGTGCAGCCCCTTCACCGCGACCGGCAACACACCAGTGCCGTTCTTCCCGGTGCTCTCGGCGATCAACTGCTCCGCCCAGTCCGGGAACCCGACGATGTCCGTGCCCTCGGCAGTGATGATCGCCTTGTCGCGACCCTCACTAGCAGCCAGTACTGCGCCCAGCAGGAGCGCCGGGTTGTCCGCAGAGTCGGCCTGCAGCGCAGGAGCCGCCTCGGCAGCCTGGTCGAGCAGCTCGGCCACGTCGGCACCGGCAAGACCGGAAGGCACCAGCCCGAAGGCGGTGAGCGCGCTGTAGCGGCCACCGACGTTCGGGTCGGCCAGGAAGGTCTTGCGGTAGCCCTCGTCGGCCGAGAGCTTCTCGAACGGCGAACCCGGGTCGGTCACCACGACCACCCGCGACGCCGCGTCGATTCCGGCATCGGTGAACGCCTTCACGAAAACGCGCCGCTGGCTGTCGGTCTCGACGGTGCCGCCGGACTTGCTCGACACGACGATCACCGTGCGCTGGAGGTCACCGGCCAGCGCCCGCGCGATCACGCTCGGGTTGGTCGAGTCCAGCACGACCAGCTCGACGCCGGCCGTCTTGGTGATCACCTCGGGCGCGAGCGACGAACCGCCCATGCCCGCGAGCACGATCCGGTCCAGGCCCTCGGCCCGCAGGTCGGCCAGCAGCGCCTCGATCTCGGCCAGCAGCGGCCGCGAGGTGTCGTGCAGGTCGACCCAGTTCAGCCGGATCGCCGACTCGGACTCGGCCTCCGGACCCCAGATGGTGGCGTCCTTGGCCGCGATCCGGGAGGCGATCTTCTCCGCGACGAGCCGCTCGATCGTCGCGGCGTACTCGCCGTTGACGGCGGAAACGGTCGGAGTGCTCACTTGGCGGCCGCCTTGAGGGCTGTCGTCACGGTGTCCTGCAGCTCGGTCCAGGACGCATCGAACTTGCTGACGCCCTCGTCCTCGAGCACCTGCACGACCTCGTCGTAGGAGATGCCGAGCGCCTCCAGGTCGGCGATCACCTTGCGGTCGGCGTCGTAGTCACCGCGGACGGTGTCACCCGGCACGTCGCCGTGGTCGGCGAACGCGTCGATGGTTGCCTGCGGCATCGTGTTCACCACGCCACCGGTGATCAGCTGCTCGACGTACATGGTGTCCTTGTACGCCGGGTCCTTCACGCCGGTGGAGGCCCACAGCGGGCGCTGCGGCTTGGCGCCGACGGTCTCGATCTCGCGCCAGCGGTCGGAGGAGAAGATCTCCTCGTACGCCTCGAAGGCGAGCCGGGCGTTGGCGATCGCCGCCTTGCCCTTGAGTGCCTTAGCCTCATCGCTGCCGATGGCATCGAGTCGCTTGTCGACCTCAGTGTCCACCCGGCTCACGAAGAACGACGCGACGCTGCCGAGCTTGGTGACGTCGTGCCCGTTGTCGATCGCCTTCTCGACGCCGGTCAGGAACGCGTCGGCCACCGCCCTGTAGCGCTCCAGCGAGAAGATCAGCGTTACGTTCACACTGATGCCCTGGGCAAGCGTCTCGGCGATCGCCGGGATGCCTTCCTTGGTGGCCGGGATCTTGACGAAGACGTTCTCCCGGCCGACGGTGTCCCACAGCTCCTTGGCCTGGGCGACCGTCTTCGCGGTGTCGCGGGCCAGCCCGGGCTCGACCTCGATCGAGACCCGGCCGTCGACCCCCTCGGAGTCGTCGTAGACCGGCTTGAACAGGTCGGCGGCGTCGCGGACGTCGTCGGTGGTGATCACCCGGATCGCCTGGTCGGTCGAGACGCCCTCGGCGGCCAGGGTGTGCACCTGGTCGGCGTACGCGTTCTTGTCGGAGATGGCCTTGGCGAAGATCGTCGGGTTGGTGGTCACCCCGCTGATGTGCTGGTCGTGGATCAGGTCCGCCAGGCTGCCACTGGTCAGGCGCTGCCGGGAGAGGTCGTCGAGCCAGATGGAAACCCCGGCGTCGGCGAGGTCTTTCAAACGATCGGTCATGTCCGAAGCCCTCCGAAATGTTCTGTTGTGGATGTTCAGTTGGCGGCGTAGGTGTCGGCCGGCCCGACCGGACCCGCAGCGGCACGTGCTGGCGCAACACCGCTGCCACCGAGTTCGGTGGCTGCCGCGATGCTGTCCTTGGCTGCCTGTACGACGGCGTCGGCGGTGATCCCGAACTCCGTGTACAGCTTCTGGTAGTCGGCCGACGCACCGTAGTGCTCCAGGCTGACGCTGCGCCCGGCGTCACCGACGATCTCGCGCCAGCCGAGCTTGATCCCGGCCTCGACCGAGACCCGGGCCCGGACACCGGCCGGGATGACCGACTCGCGGTAGGCGTCGTCCTGCTCGTCGAACCACTCGCGGGAGACCAGCGAGACGACCCGGGCCTTGATGCCCTCGTCGGCCAGCTTCGCGCGGGCCTCGACGGCCAGCTGCAGCTCCGAGCCGGTGCCGATCAGGATCACGTCCGGCGTGCCCTCGGTGTCGAGCAGCGTGTAGCCGCCCTTGTGCACGTTCTCGGTGGTCGCGTAGCCGTCCGTACCGCGCGGGTAGGTCGGCACGTTCTGCCGGGTCAGCACCAGGCCGGCCGGCCGGTCGGTGTGCTCGAGGATCTGCGCCCAGGCGGCCGCCGTCTCGTTCGCGTCGGCCGGGCGGACCACGTCCAGGCCCGGGATCGCCCGCAGCGCGGCCAGGTGCTCCACCGGCTGGTGGGTCGGGCCGTCCTCGCCGAGGCCGATCGAGTCGTGCGTCCAGACGTAGGTGACGGGCAGCTTCATCAACGCGGCCAGCCGGACCGACGGCCGCATGTAGTCGCTGAAGACGAGGAACGTTCCGCCGTACGGGCGGGTCCGGCCGTGCAGGGCGATGCCGTTCAGGATCGAACCCATGCCGTGCTCGCGGATGCCGAAGTGCAGCACCCGGCCGTACTCGTTGCCCTGGAACTCCTTGGTGGCGTGCTCGGCCGGGATGAAGGACGGCTGGCCCTTCGGGGTGGTGTTGTTCGAGCCGGCCAGGTCGGCCGAACCGCCCCACAGCTCCGGCAGCTCCGGCGCGATCTTGGT
Source organism: Kribbella sp. NPDC006257 (assembly GCF_040613535.1). Classification (NCBI taxonomy): domain Bacteria; kingdom Bacillati; phylum Actinomycetota; class Actinomycetes; order Propionibacteriales; family Kribbellaceae; genus Kribbella; species Kribbella sp. NPDC006257. Next base: position 179,680 of record NZ_JBEXSJ010000007.1, on the reverse strand, counting down.
CAGCACCTCACCGGAGGCGGCCCGGGTGGCGACGCCCTTCGCGTCGGCGTCCCAGCTCGGCAGCGCGTCCTTCCAGCCCTTCGGCAGCTCCCGCTTGCCCAGCCGGTCGAACAGCTCGGCGGCCTCGGGGGCGCCGGTCCGCCACGCGTCGAACTTCTGCGTCCACTCGTCCTGCAGCGCCTGACCGCGCTCGACCGCCTTGCGGGTGTGCTCGATCACGTCCGCGGCGACCTCGAAGCTCTGCTCCGGGTCGAAGCCGAGGATCTTCTTCGTGGCGGCGACCTCAGCGGCCCCCGCGGCGGAGCCGTGGATCTTGCCGGTGTTCTGCGCGTTCGGCGCCGGCCAGCCGATGATCGTGTGCAGCCGGATGAAGGTCGGCTTGTCGGTGACCGCGTGGCCGGCCTCGATCGCGTCGTACAGGGCCTGCACGTCTTCTTCGTAGCCGGTGCCGCCGTTGGTCCAGTCGACGTCGTGGACGTCCCAGCCGTACGCCGCGTAGCGGGCCGCCACGTCCTCGGAGAACGCGATGTTCGTGTCGTCCTCGATGGAGATCTTGTTGGCGTCGTAGATCAGCGTCAGGTTGCCCAGCTGCTGGTGACCCGCGAGCGACGACGCCTCGGCCGAGACGCCCTCCTCCAGGTCGCCGTCGGAGGCGATCACGTAGATCCGGTGGTCGAAGGAGCTCTGACCGGCCGCGGTGTCCGGATCGAACAGGCCGCGCTCGCGGCGGGCGGCCATCGCCATCCCGACCGCGTTGCCGACGCCCTGGCCGAGCGGACCGGTGGTGGTCTCGACCCCGGGTGTGTGCTTGTACTCCGGGTGGCCCGGCGTCGAGCTGCCCCAGGTGCGCAGCGACTTCAGGTCATCCAGCTCCAGGCCGAAGCCGGCCAGGTACAGCTGGATGTACAGGGTCAGGCTGGAGTGCCCGGCGGACAGCACGAACCGGTCGCGGCCGTCCCAGTGCGGGTCCGCGGGATTGTGCCGCATCACCTTCTGGAACAGCAGATACGCGGCCGGCGCGAGGCTCATCGCCGTACCGGGGTGGCCGTTGCCGACCTTCTCCACAGCGTCCAGCGCGAGCACGCGTACGGTGTCCACCGCACGCTTGTCGAGCTCGGTCCAGTCAAGCTTGGGGCTGGTCTTCTCCGTCACGCCGGCGGCGCTCCTCTCAATGGCTGCGAACACTCCGTCTGGTCGGTGTCCGAGGGGCCGGCCGGGACCGTTGGTCTCCCGCCGTGCGCACCCGCGCTGCACCGTGAGCGAGCCTACTCGCCCGGTTGTCTCCAGCCCTTCATACCTCGCCAACCGGTCCGGCAGGTTGCTTGTTCCCGAACGTCTCGGAGCTCACACTCCGGCCCGCGGGTGGGTCGGTTAGGGGACTCCTACGGCCCGTCGTAGACTGTCGAATCGTCAGCGCCGGTACCCGGCGTCAACCCACTCAGTTCGAGGTGTTCGTGACGGCCGTCGACCCGCGTCCAGCCGCGACGACGTCGTACCCGGCGCCGCTACCGACCGACCCAGCCCTGGAGATCGACCAGTCCCAGGTGACCGTGGGTCCGTCGGTCCGCGACGTGATCAAGGCGTACGTCGGTCTGACCAAGCCGCGCATCATCGAGCTCCTGCTGATCACGACCGTGCCGGTGATGTTCCTGGCCGCGGGTGGCGTGCCGGGGCTCGGGGTGGTCGCGGCGACCCTGCTCGGCGGCATCCTGGCCGCCGGGAGCGCGAACACGATCAACTGCGTGCTGGACCGCGACATCGACGAGCAGATGCGCCGGACCCGGCGCCGCCCGTTGCCGCGGCACGCGGTCAGCCCGCGCTCGGCGACCGTCTTCGGCGTCGTGCTGGGGATCCTGGCGACGCTCGAGCTCGGCCTGCTGGTGAACTGGCTGTCCTCGCTGCTGGCGCTCGCGGCGAACGCCTTCTACGTCTTCGGCTACACGATGGTGCTCAAGCGCCGGACCGTGCAGAACATCGTCTGGGGCGGGATCGCCGGCTGCTTCCCGACCCTGATCGGCTGGACCTCGGTCACGAACTCGCTGGCCTGGACGCCGCTGGTGCTGTTCGGCGTGGTCTTCTTCTGGACTCCTCCGCACACCTGGGCGCTGGCGATGCGCTACCGCGAGGACTACGCGTCGGTGGACGTCCCGATGCTCCCGGTCGTCGCGACGCCGGTTCAGACTGCCCGCCAGATCCTTGCCTACAGCATCGTCATGGTTCTCACCTCGATCGCCCTGTGGCCCGTCGGCGACACCGGCTTCGTCTACCCGCTGGCGGCCGTAGTACTGGGCGTCGTCTTCCTCCGCGAAGCCTTCGCCCTCCTCGCCCGAGCCAACACCGGAGCCGAAGGCCCCGCCCTCCGCCCCATGCGCCTCTTCCACTTCTCCAACATCTACCTGGCCCTCCTCTTCATAGCCGCAGCCATAGACCCCCTCCTGCACTAACCCACTCGCTTCCCGGCTCCACTCGTGACTTACCGGATCGACTCACCGAATTTTCTCCAAAAAGTCGGCGAGTCGAGCCGGTAGGTGGCGGCCAAGCCGCAAGTCGATCCGCACTCAGGTGTTGCCCGAAAGGGCAGTAAAGGTTGGGGTTTCGGGGTGTGAGCGGTTGGTGGCGGGGAGTTCTCTGGTTGACCTGTTCGGCTCCTGGTGTTGCCATGAAGTGTCCTCGAAGGACTCTTCGGGCTGGGGAGGGCAGAGGCTAGGGGGAAGGTAGTGGGGGTTGGAAAAGCACGAATAGCAGCGGTATCGGTGGTGGCGTTGCTGGGAGTGACGTTGTCGGTCGGGCCTGCCTCGGCAGGTGGGCACAGTGCTCTGCAGCCGGTGGTGACCGGGCTGGACGGGCCTCGTGGGGTCGCGGTCAGCGCCGATGGGTCGAAGGTCGTCTACAGCGTGACCGACGGTTCGGTCTACGAGGCCTCCGCGTACGGGCTGAACAAGCACATCCGCAAACTCGGACAGGTGCCCGGAGGCTTCCCGCCGGCGATCGATACCAACGTCTGGGGTACGACGTACGCCCTCACCGGTGGTGGCGGACCGGAGGGCGAGGCGCCGCCAGGTGGAGCGACGCTCTTCAAGCTGAGGCCCGGCAAGTCGGCGCAGGTGGTTGCCGACATCGCGGCGTACCAGGCGCATGATCCGGACCCGTACGACCTGGAGAACGCACCGACCGAGTCGAACCCGTTCGGGGTGGCCGCGCTGCGCGACCGCACTGTGCTGGTGTCGGATGCGGCCGGCAACGATCTGCTGAGGGTCTGGCCGAACGGGCACATCAAGACCGTGGCGAGGATCAAGCCGCGCACCGTCAAGGTGCCATCGGGTCTGCCTGCCACCGACCCGGAAGGCAACCCGTTGCCACCGGCCGGTACGCCGATGCCGGCCGAAGGCGTCGCGACCTCGGTGACGGTCGGTTCGGACGGCTACTACTACCTGGGCGAGCTCCGGGGCTTCCCGGCCACGCCCGGTACGTCGGAGATCTGGCGGATCAAGCCGGGTGCCACCAACGCCGTCTGCGACCCGGCGCACCCGTACCGGGGTGACTGCCAGCGGTACGCCGACGGCTACACGTCGATCGTCGATCTGGGCGCCGGCCCGGGCAACAAGATCTACGTCGTCGAGCTGGCGAGGGCGAGCTGGCTGCAGTTCGAGCTCAACGGAGCGACCGAGGGTGCGCTGTTCGTGCAGTACCGCGGCGGGCACCAGCGGGGCGGCTTCCGGCACGAGCTCGCCAAGGGACAGCTGAACCTGCCGGGTGGTGTCGGGGTCAGCAAGAGCGGGGTCGTGTACGTCGCGTCGCCGATCTTCGGCCCAGGTTCGGTGGCGAGAGTCAGGTACTAACCGAAGGGGCACCGTCGCGGCGATGCCCGGGCAGCAACGGCGAATCCGGGTTCCGGAGGATGCCGGCCTGCTGCACAGTAGAGACAACCCGGAGCGTCCGGCTTAACCAACTGGGCTTGGCGCTCCGGGTCCTCCATGTCAGTGAAGTGCGGCCACGATTCCGTCTGCCAAGCCGCCTCGCCAGCAAGCCTGGTCGTGACCACCGCGGTATTCCCTGAACACCACAGCGTGGCCGCTGCCCTGCAGGACATCGCGGAATCGGTGATTGGCCGCCAGGAGGTCACCTTCCTGGCTGCCGACTTCCAGGAAGAATCGGAGCTGCGGGCCGGCCTTCTCATAGGCAGCGATCACGGCCGCACCAGCCAGTCCGCCGGACTCGTCGCCCGGCCACCAGAGAGCGGCTGATTGACCGATCACCCAGCCGACCTGATCCGGTGCGATGGCCGCCACATGGGCAGCGGCCAGCCCGCCAAGGCTCTGCCCGGCCAGCACTGTGCGACTCGGGTCGTCCGTGACCCGATGGTTGGCCCGGAGATAGGGCAACAGCTCGGCCAGGACGAACTCGGCGAACTGGTCCGGATGGGTCAGGCTGCGGATCCGTGCCGGCCCGCGCTCGACGGAACCGTTGATCGACCCGATCAGGACCGCGACGAACGGCGGTACGACGCGGTCGGCGACCAGGTTCGCGAACGTAGCCGTGACTCCCATCCGCACCCAGGAGCCACCGTCGAAGGAGATCACAACTGGCAATTGCTCCAGCGACTGATCCGTGGCGGGCGTCCAGACGTGGATCACGGAGTCGCCCAGCTCGACCCGGGTCACCTCTCCCGCTGGTACGCCGGGACGCGGGGTGACCCAAGGCTGCGGCAATGCCCCCGGCAGTTCCAGAATCGAGGCCGGCCCGGGATTGCCCCAGAGCGCCCCCGGCGGCAGGGTCTCGCGGGCCGTCGGATCCGGCACGCCGGCCGCAAGAATCTGCAGCCAGCGGTCCTCGTCCGGCGTCTGCCCACGCAACGGCCGATCGCGAACCGGACAGAGCTGGTACGACGTCCGCAGGTCGGCGGGCAGCTTCGAAGCCCAGGTCCAGCTACCGCTTGGTCCGGGATTCATCAGGTAGGGGGACAGATCGCCCGCTTCGTGGGCGTCATCGGTGAGCGCAATGAGCCTGACAAGGACGTCGACCGCCGGGTGCGTCCGGTCGGTGTCAGTCCATCGCAGGGTGACCTCGTACTCCGGGTCCAAGCTCTCTCGTTGATACATACCTCGTCGTACCATGAGACTGCTTGTTTCATCCACGAGCCCGACGGAGTGACCGATGGACAGCCGATTGCTCGCCGTGGCCACCGAGCTGCTCGACCAGGAAGGCTGGTCCGCGCTCAGCCTCGACCGGATCGCTGAGCGAGCCGGTGTCTCCCGGGCAACGGTCTGGCGAGCCGGACTCACGCGCGCCAACGTCGAAGGGGCGCTGAGGCGGAGGCTGGCCGCGGATTACCAGGAGCTGATGTGGCATCCGCTGACCATGCCCGGATCCGGCCTCGATCGCCTCCACGCAGCGCTCAGGTCTCTCTGTGCGGTCGCCGAGCGGAACCTTCCGTTGCTCGCGCACACCGACTTGGCATTCCACGGACCGGACCTCGAGGCGATCGGCGTCGAGCTCGATTACTTCGGGCCATGGCTGCGGATTCTCGAACAGGCCGCCGCCGACGGGAGCCTGCCAGCGGTCGACGACGCGACGAGATTCGTCGTAGTCCTCACGGACGCACTGTTGCTCACCTATGTCCACCTCCGTACCCACCACAGCAGCTACGGCTGGGCGCCCGACCGCACGACCGACTATCTGATCGATCTCCTCTCGCACGGCTTCCTTCCCCGTGCCGACTAATTTCGTTGAGGTAGCCCCATCTGACCGTGTTGGCTAGCGGCACCGAACAGCAGGGAGTTGAACGTGCAGGACGATGTGGTCGATGCCGGTGCCCACAATCGGGCCGCCTGGGACAAGTTGGTCGAGGCGGGCAACGAGTGGTCTCGGCCGGTCAGTGCCGAGGAGGTCGAGCGGGCCCGCGGGGGTGACTGGTCGATTGTTCTCATCGGGCATGCGCCGATCGACCGCTCCTGGCTGCCAAGGGATCTGACCGGCAAGGACGTGTTGTGCCTGGCCTCAGGCGGTGGTCAGCAGGGACCGATCCTCGCTGCCGCAGGGGCACGGGTCACCGTCTTCGACAACTCGCCCGGCCAGCTCGGCCAGGACGAGATGGTCGCGGCGCGCGACGGACTCGAGCTACACACCGTCCTGGGTGACATGCAAGACCTCAGCGCCTTCGGCGACGCGGCGTTCGACGTGGTGTTCCACCCGGTCTCGAACTTGTTCGTACCCGACCTGGCGCCGGTATGGCGTGAGTGCTTCCGCGTCCTGCGACCGGGCGGCACTCTGCTCGCGGGGTTCCTCAACCCCGACATGTACCTGTTCGACCACGAGGCCCTGGACGAACGCGGCGAGCTGGTCGTCGTACACAAGCTGCCCTACAGCGATGTCACGCAGTACTCCGCCGAGGAACGCGCTGCCAAGTTCGGCGCGGATGCCCCGCTCGAATACAGCCACACCCTCACCGCCCAGATCGGCGGCCAACTCGCCGCCGGCTTCGTCCTCACCGCCTTCGCCGAAGCCCCCCACCAATCCGACGCCTCCGCCGACTACCTCTCCCACTACTTCGCAACAAAAGCCCTCAAGCCAACCTGACCACCTGCTCCGGCCCACGCTCACGACCTGCCAACTGACGAGGAGTGTCCGGAACTGCCCGGAGCTCGCGGGACCGGGCGACTTCGCGCACGGCGCCCGACGTCGGTGTACAGACGGACATGAGGTATCCGCCGAAACGGGTCTCGGCCCAACCCCGCTGAGCGTGAAGGCCGTCCCCATCCCGGATACCTCATGTCGATCAGTACACCCCTCCGCGGCAGATGCGTTTCCCACGGCCCGACCGCTCAGCCCCTCTTGTGGTGCTTAGCCCCCTCCCATAGCAGGGGGCGAACCCCAACACCCGGAGCGAGGCTGCCTCTTCCCAGAGGAGCCGCGGCGGGCCGCCCCGCACCCGACCCGAGCCACGCCGCGAACCGGCTCACCTCTGCGACGCAAACCCGCGAGCCGGCCGACCTCGGCGAGGCAGCCCGCACCCGGCCGGCCTCGGCGACGCAGCCCCCAAGCCGGCCCACCTCGGCGAAGAATCCTCTCGGGCTCACATGTCTGGCGGGATCCGCGTAGCTGCGTCTTTCCCTGGTCGAGGTGGTGGATGTCAAGGGTCGAAGATCCCGCAGGGACGCCGAAGGCGCCCTTGATACCCGCCGGCTCGACTAGCACAATCCCGCAGCGGAGACTGCCCACCACCTGAACCTCCGCGCACCCAAAGATGCCCGATTTCGCTTGCAGGGTTGGGCTTACGTCGCAGGGGTGCCGCGTTCGCCGTACACGGCCGTCACCAACGCGATCAGGACGCCGGCGAAGAACATGTGGATGAGTACGAGGACCCAGGGGAGTCCGGTGAAGTACTGCGTGAAGCCGACGGCTCCCTGCAGCAACTCCATCGCCAGCAACCAAGCAGCGAGCTTCCGCAAAGCCCGTGAGGTCGCAGTGACCCGGGTAGCGATCACGAGCCCGATCGTCACGCCCAGCAGCCCGAACACGACATCGGAGTGCAGCTGGCTGATCACCGTCTCGTCGAATCCGTTCCGCCCAGTATCAGGATCACCCGAGTGCGGACCAGCTCCGGTGACAAGGGTGCCGAGGGCAACGGCCAGCCACACGGCCACCACCGAAGCCGTCGCGAGCGCACGGACCACCGGGGGAGTGTGGGGATAAGGGCTCGTCCGCGAGCGCCGCATCATCGAGACGGTCAGCGTGATGATGATGGGGGAGACCAGGAAGTGCGCCGAGACGATCCACGGGTTCAGCCCGGTGAGCACACTGACGCCACCGATGACCGCCTGCAACGGGATCCCCAGCGCGGCAGCGGTCGCCAGCCGGCGCAGGTCCGTACGCCGAGGCCGGTACCGCATCACCACCAGCCAGGTGAGGATCGCGATCACCCCGACCACGAACCCGAGCATCCGGTTGCCGAACTCGATCGCCCCGTGGATCCCGAGCGCACTGTGCGGCACGTACGACGCGTCGGTACACGACGGCCAGGTCGGACAGCCCAGTCCCGAGCCGGTCAGCCGGACCAGCCCACCGGTCACCACGATGCCGATGTTGGCCACGACTGACGCCCAGCCCCAGCGCCGCACCACGTCCAGGCTCGGCTCCGGCACCAGCCGCCAGAAGCCGGTCACTTCCTCGTCCTCGCGCACTGTGGTCTCCGTGGTCACCGGCACACTCTAGAGATAGCCTGGTCGGCCCCCAAAAACACAGCGTCAGTCAGTCCCAGCGGAAGGTCCTGGAGACCAGGTAGCCGAGCACCGCGGACCACAACGCCAGAGACAGGGCGGCCGCCCATGGGATCACACCTTCGATAGTGGAGTTCGCTAGCCCGTTGGCCAAAGCAGCACTGGGCAGCAGCCGTACTACGGACTGCATGCCGGCCGGGTATTCGTCGACCGGTGTCATCAGCCCGCCACCGACCAACAGCAGCAGGTACAGCAGGTTCGCCGCAGCCAGAGTGGCCTCAGCTCGGAGCACTCCAGACATGAGGAGCCCGAGCGAAGCGAAGGCCGCAGTACCGCAGACAACCATCAGGACAACGCCGATGACCGCGGATGCACCACCGACGGGCTTCCAGCCGAGAGCGAAGCCAGTGCCGATCAGTACGCCGAGCTGGATCACCTGGAGCACCAGGACTGAGCCGATCTTCCCAGCGAGCAACCCGGTCCGCGACAGGGGAGAGGCGCCAAGGCGCTTGATCACGCCGTACCGGCGTTCGAACCCGGTAGCGATCGCCAGTGAAGTGAAGGAGGTCGACAGCACGGCCAGTGCGAGCACACGCGGTACTGCGAGGTCCACAGCTCGCCCGTCGCCGAGCGGAAGCCTGTCACCCAAACCGGTGCCACCCAGCAAGAGCAGCAGCCCCAACGGGATCACCAGAGCCAGCAGGAGCTGTTCACCGTTGCGCATGAGCAGCCGGAACTCCATCCGCGCATGCGACAACACCTTGCGCGTCCACGGCGCGGACCCCGGCCGCGGAGCGTACGTAGCACTCATCGCCCCTCCTTAGAGGAGGCAGGCTTGGCCGTGAGCTCCAGGTAGACGTCCTCGAGCGACTTCGCCCCGTGCTCGGTCAGTACGTCGGGCGTCCCGGAGGCAATCAGCTTGCCCGCGGACACGACATGCACCTGGTCGGACAGCTGCTCCGCCTCATCCATCGCGTGCGTCGTCATCACAACGGTCACCCCGTCGTCGCGCAGATCGCGGATCAACTGCCAGATCTCCCGCCGCCCGTGCGGGTCCAGCCCGGTCGTCGGTTCGTCGAGGAACACGATCTCCGGCCGTCCGACGATCGCCAGCGCCAGCGACAACCGCTGCTTCTGCCCGCCGGACAGTCGCCGGTACGGCGTACGCCCGCAAGTACCCAGGTCGAGCCGCTCCACCAACGAGGGGAGATCCAGCGGATGCGCATGCAGCCCGGCGACGTAGCGGAGCATCTCGAGCGCGCGGACCCCGGACCAGCTCCCGCCTTCCTGGAGCATCACCCCGATCCGCGGCATCAGCTCGTCGTGGTCGGCGATCGGGTCCAGCCCGAGCACCCGGACCTGGCCGGAGTCGGGCCGCCGGAACCCCTCGCAGCTCTCCACCGTGGTGGTCTTCCCGGCCCCGTTGGGGCCGAGGACGGACGTCACTGTTCCGCCGGTTACGGTGAGAGTGAGGCCGTCCACCGCGGTCTTCTCGCCGTACCGGACGACGAGGTTGTCGATCTCGACTGCGACTGGCACAGGTGCAGACTAGTCAACGCCTCGACGTGACCCTGCTCACGGTCACCCGAACAGGCAGGCGGAACGGCGTGAACCGGTTAGGGCAGCCTTATTTGAAGCGCCCTGGCAATTAGGTGACACTGATGTTGTGAAAACTTCCGCGACGGCCGGTCAGGCGCCTTCGGGCGCCGCTGTCGCGCGGGACGAGTCCACCCGGGACCGGGTCGCGCGCTCGATCCTGACCAACGGCCCGTCCAGCGCGGCGGTGCTCGCCGAGCGGCTCGAGCTGACCCCGGCGGCGGTCCGCCGGCACCTCGACCACTTGCTGGAAGAGGGCCTGGCCGAGGCGCGCGAAGAGCGGGTCTACGGCCCCCGCGGCCGGGGCCGTCCCGCCAAGGTCTTCGTGCTGACCGACTCCGGCCGGCACGCGTTCCACCAGGCGTACGACGACCTGGCGACCACTGCGCTGCGGTTCATCGCCGAAGCCGGCGGAGACGCAGCGGTCACGGAGTTCGCCCGCCGTCGCGTCGCCGAGGTGGAGGACCGGTACGCCGAACTGCTCGCCGCGGCTCCGGACGATCAGAAGGTTGAGGTCCTGGCCCAGGCGCTGAGCGTCGACGGTTACGCGGCCTCTACCCTGCAAGCCGGTGCCGGCGAGCAGCTCTGCCAGCACCACTGCCCGGTCGCTCACGTGGCCCAGCAGTTCCCCCAGTTGTGCGAGGCCGAGACCGAGGTCTTCTCGCGGTTGCTCGGCAAGCACGTCCAGCGACTCGCCACCATCGCTCACGGTGACGGTGTCTGCACGACACATATTCCCGGCCAAGCCCTGAAAAGCGAGCCGGTTTCCCCTGTATCCGACAGCGAATCTGCGAGGACTGCACGATGACGCAAACCGCTCACCCGGAGCTCGATGGGCTCGGTACGTACAAGTTCGGCTGGTCCGACAGTGACGCCGCCGGCTCCGTCGCCAAGCGCGGCCTCAGTGCCGAGGTGGTGCAAGGCATCTCGACGCTGAAGAGTGAGCCGGAGTGGATGCTCGACCTGCGGATGAAGGGCCTGAAGCTCTTCGACCGCAAGCCGATGCCGTCGTGGGGTGCGGACCTGTCCGGCATCGACTTCGACAACATCAAGTACTTCGTCCGCTCGACGGAGAAGCAGGCCACCAGCTGGGAAGAGCTTCCCGAGGACATCAAGAACACCTACGACAAGCTCGGTATCCCGGAGGCGGAGAAGCAGCGCCTGGTGGCCGGCGTCGCCGCGCAGTACGAGTCGGAGGTCGTCTACCACCAGATCCGTGAGGACCTGGAGGAGCAGGGTGTCATCTTCCTGGACACCGACACCGGCCTGCGCGAGCACCCGGAGCTGTTCAAGGAGTACTTCGGCTCCGTGATCCCGGTCGGCGACAACAAGTTCGCCGCGCTGAACACGGCGGTCTGGTCCGGCGGCTCGTTCATCTACGTGCCCAAGGGCGTCAAGGTGGACATCCCGCTGCAGGCCTACTTCCGGATCAACACCGAGAACATGGGCCAGTTCGAGCGGACCCTGATCATCGTCGACGAGGACGCCTACGTGCACTACGTCGAGGGCTGCACCGCGCCGATCTACAAGTCGGACTCGCTGCACTCCGCGGTCGTCGAGATCATCGTGAAGAAGGGCGCCCGCTGCCGCTACACGACGATCCAGAACTGGTCGAACAACGTCTACAACCTGGTCACCAAGCGCGCCACCTGTGAAGAGGGCGCGACGATGGAGTGGATCGACGGCAACATCGGTTCCAAGGTGACGATGAAGTACCCGGCCGTCTACCTGATGGGTGAGCACGCCAAGGGCGAGACGCTGTCGATCGCGTTCGCCGGCGAGGGCCAGCACCAGGACGCCGGCTCGAAGATGGTGCACAACGCGCCGTACACGTCGAGCTCGATCATCTCCAAGTCGGTCGCCCGCGGCGGTGGCCGGACGTCGTACCGGGGTCTGGTCGAGGTCGCGCCGGGCAGCCACCACAGCAAGTCCACGGTCCGTTGTGACGCGCTGCTGATCGACACGATCAGCCGCTCCGACACCTACCCGTACGTCGACGTCCGCGAGGACGACGTCGCGATGGGGCACGAGGCGACCGTGTCCAAGGTCAGTGACGACCAGCTCTTCTACCTGATGAGCCGGGGGATGGCCGAGGACGAGGCAATGGCGATGATCGTCCGCGGCTTCATCGAGCCGATCGCCCGCGAGCTCCCGATGGAGTACGCGCTGGAACTCAACCGGCTCATCGAGCTGCAGATGGAAGGGGCCGTCGGCTGATGTCAGCCACCGAAACCCTGGTTGCCACCGGTAACCAGGGCCACTCTCACGGGCCAGGATCGCCGGTGCCGTTGCAGGCCCGCAGCGAGCGCACCACGTCGTACGACGTGGCCGACTTCCCGGTGCCCAACGGGCGCGAGGAGGAGTGGCGGTTCACCCCGGTCAAGGCCCTCAAGGCGCTGTTCGAGGACGCGGCCGGCACCGAGACCGTCAAGGTCGACGCGCACGGCCCCGACGGTGTCGTGATCGAGACGATCGCCACCGACGCGGTCAAGGCGCTCACCCCGCAGGACCGGATCGCGGCCGTCGCGTGGAACCACGCCGGTGAAGCGCTGGCCGTGCGGATCCCGAACGACGCCGAGCTGACCGAGCCGGTGCACGTGAACATCGCGGGCCTCGGCGGCCGTGGCTTCGGTCACCTGGTGATCGAGGCCGGCCGGCACAGCCGCGGCACCGTGATCGTCGACCACACCGGCGCGGGGGAGTACGCCGCGAACGTCGAGATCGTCGTCGGTGACGGCGCCGACCTGCGGGTCGTCTCGATCCAGCAGGGGGACACCGAGTCGATCCACGTCGGCCAGCACGACGCCGTGGTCGGCCGGGACGCGAAGCTCAACCACGTCGCCGTCACCCTCGGCGGCAAGATCGTCCGGCTCTCCACCAACGTCCGGTACGCCGGTCCGGGTGGCGATGCCGAACTCCTCGGGGTCTACTTCGCCGAGTCCGGTCAGCACCACGAGAACCGGCTCTTCGTCGACCACGAGGCGATCAACTGCAAGAGCAACGTGCTCTACAAGGGCGCGCTGGCCGGTGACCACGCCCGCTCGGTGTGGATCGGCGACGTGCTGATCCGGGCCGCGGCCGAGGGCACCAACACCTTCGAGCTGAACCGGAACCTGGTGCTCACCGACGGCGCCCGCGCCGACTCGGTGCCGAACCTGGAGATCGAGACCGGCGAGATCGAGGGGGCCGGGCACGCCTCGGCGACCGGCCGGTTCGACGACGAGCAGCTGTTCTACCTGCAGGCGCGCGGAATTCCCGAGGACGAGGCCCGCCGGCTGGTGGTGTCGGGATTCTTCAACGACATCATCGGGCGGATCGGCGTACCGGAGGTGGCCGAGCGTCTGCACGAGGTGATCGAGCAGAAGCTGGCCCGCACGGCAGCCCTGACCGAGGCGCTCAAGGCCTGACCATGAGTGACTCGTTCGAACGCGCTTGCGCGGTGGCCGATGTCCCAGACGAAGGGGTCGTGGCCACCGAGGTCGGCGGTGTCGAGGTGGCGGTCGTGAAGAGCGAAGGCCAGTACTTCGCCGTCCGCGACGAGTGCTCGCACGCGCAGATCGCGTTGTCCGAGGGTGATGTCGGCCAGTGCGAGATCGAGTGCTGGCTGCACGGCTCGCGGTTCGACCTGCGCACCGGCGAGCCGACCAGCCTGCCGGCGTACGACCCGGTGCCGGTCTACCCGGTCCGGGTCGAGGGCGATGACCTGCTGGTCGACGTCAAGAACCCCCTGAATCAAGCTTCCTAACGACGGAGATAGAAGAAACCCCATGGCGACACTCGAGATCCGCGACCTGCACGTGTCGGTCGACACCGAGAACGGCCCGAAGGAGATCCTGCGCGGCGTCGACCTGACCATCGCCGGTGGTCAGACGCACGCGATCATGGGCCCGAACGGTTCCGGCAAGTCCACGCTGGCGTACTCGATCGCCGGCCACCCGAAGTACAACGTCACCAGCGGCACCGTGACGCTGGACGGCGAGGACGTGCTCGACATGACTGTCGACGAGCGCGCCCGGGCCGGCCTGTTCCTGGCCATGCAGTACCCGGTCGAGGTGCCCGGCGTCTCCGTCTCGAACTTCCTGCGGACCGCCAAGACCGCCATCGACGGCGAGGCGCCGAAGCTGCGGACCTGGGTCAAGGACGTCAACAAGGCGCTCGCCGACCTGGACATGGACGCCGACTTCGGCACCCGGAACGTCAACGAGGGCTTCTCCGGTGGTGAGAAGAAGCGGCACGAGATCGTCCAGCTGGAGCTGCTCGACCCGAAGATCGCGATCCTCGACGAGACCGACTCCGGCCTCGACATCGACGCGCTGAAGATCGTCTCCACCGGCGTCAACCGGTACGCCGAGAAGGGTGACAAGGGCGTTCTGCTGATCACCCACTACACCCGGATCCTGCGCTACATCAAGCCGGACTTCGTACACGTCTTCGTCGACGGCAAGGTCGCCGAAGAGGGCGGCCCGGAGCTGGCCGACGAGCTCGAGGCCAACGGCTACGAGCGGTTCCTGAAGACAGGCGCCAAGGCATGACGGACGCCCGGACCTTCAGCAGTCCCCTGGACCTGAACTCGGTCCGGGCGGACTTCCCGATCCTGTCGCGGGTGCTGGCGAACGACTTCCCGCTGGTCTACTTGGACTCGGCGAACTCGTCGCAGAAGCCTCGCCAGGTGGTCAAGGCGATCGAGGATCACTACCTCCAGCACAACGCGAACGTGGCGCGAGCGATGCACCAGCTCGGTGCCGAGGCGACCGCGGCGTACGAGGGCGGCCGGGACAAGGTCGCGGCCTTCATCGGCGCGACCAACCGGGACGAGATCGTCTTCACCAAGAACGCCTCCGAGGCGCTCAACCTGGCCGCGCACACGCTCGGCGCGTCGCTGAAGCCGGGGGACGAGGTGGTGATCTCCGAGATGGAGCACCACAGCAACATCGTCCCGTGGCAGCTCGCCTGTGAGCGGACCGGCGCGACGCTGCGCTGGTTCGGCGTCACCGACGAGGGCCGCCTCGACCTGAGCAACATCGAGGAGCTGATCAACGAGCACACCAAGGTCGTCTCGCTGACCTGGGTCTCGAACGCGCTCGGCACGATCAACCCGATCACTGAGATTGCCGCGAAGGCGCACGCTTTCGACGCGATCGTGGTCGTCGATGCTTCGCAGGCCGTGCCGCAGTTCCCGGTCGATGTCTCGACCCTGGGTGCGGACATGCTCGCGTTCACCGGCCACAAGGCGGTTGGCCCCACCGGGATCGGCGTGCTCTGGGGCCGGTACGACCTGCTCGCGTCGCTGCCGCCGTTCCTTGGTGGTGGCGAGATGATCGAGGTCGTCCGGATGACCGGTTCGACGTACGCAGCCCCGCCGGCCCGGTTCGAAGCCGGTACGCCGCCGATCGCGCAGTCCGTCGGACTCGGCGCGGCGCTGGACTACCTGGCCGGCATCGGGATGGACAAGGTCGCGGCGCACGAGCAAGCCATCACGGCGTACGCGCTGGAAGGCCTGAAGACGGTTCCCGGAGTGAAGATTCTTGGGCCGTCGGACATCGCGGACCGCGGTGGCGCGATCAGCTTCGAGCTCGCCGGCGTGCACCCGCATGACGTGTCGACGGTGCTGGACACCCGCGGCATCGCCGTACGGGCCGGACATCACTGCGCGCGTCCGGTGCACGAGCGGTTCGGAATGCAATCGTCGACCAGAGCGTCTTTCTACCTGTACACGACGCCCGAGGAGATCGACGCCCTCGTCGACGGGCTCGGCTTCGTCCGGTCATTCTTCAAGGTGGACTGATATGCAGCTCGACAGCTTGTACCAGGAGATCATCCTGGATCACTACCGGAGCCCGCATCACGCGGGGCTCTCGGACCCGTACGACGTGGAGGTGCACCACGTGAACCCGTCCTGCGGGGACGAGGTCACCTTGCGCGTCGAACTCGACGGCGACATCGTCACCGGCGTGACGCACGCGTCGGTCGGTTGCTCGATCAGCCAGGCGGCGACCTCGGTGATGAGTGACCTGGTGATCGGCAAGCCGGTCACCGAGGGCATGGCGACGTACGAGAAGTTCCTGGAACTCATGCAGGGCCGCGGGAATGTGGAACCCGATGAGGGAGTTCTGGAAGACGGCGTCGCCTTCGCGGGTGTCGCGCAGTTCCCGGCCCGGGTGAAGTGCGCACTGCTGGGCTGGTCGGCCTGGCGCGACGCGACCGCCCAGGCACTCGCGAAGAAAGAAGGAGCAAGCAATGTCTGACCAGACCGACGAGAAGATCGAGCTGCCCGAGGTCGACCTCGAGGCCGCAGCGAAGCCGGCCGGCTCGACGGTCGCCGTCGAGGACGTGACCGAGGCGCTGAAGGATGTCGTCGACCCCGAACTGGGGATCAACGTCGTGGACCTCGGCCTGATCTACGGCGTGACGGTGGACGACACCAACACCGCGATCATCGACATGACGCTGACGTCGGCCGCCTGCCCCCTCACCGACGTGATCGAGGACCAGACCCGGATGTCCCTCGACGGACTGGTCAACGACTTCCGGATCAACTGGGTCTGGATGCCGCCGTGGGGCCCGGAGAAGATCACCGACGACGGCCGCGACCAGCTCCGCGCTCTCGGCTTCAACGTCTAAACCCGTACTGCGGAACCCCGGGTCAGGTGGCCCGGGGTTTTTGCATGTCCAGGCCGGCGATCAGAAGGTCCAGGCCGTAGTCGAACTGAGTGTCGCCGCCGGTGGTGCGGGCCAGTTCGGGGGCGAGGTCCACGACGGTCGGGAACTCGGTGGCGGAGAGGGACTCCATGGTGGTGCGGAGGCGGCGCCAGGCTTCGGGGTCCCGGCGTTCGGCGGCCATCTGGATCTCCCAGGACGTGGCGCCCAGCACGTAGGTGAAGAGGGTGGTGTGCGTCCGGGCTGCCCTCTCCTTGTCGAAGCCGGCTGCCCGCAGTACGCCGAGGAGGCCTTCCGCGACGCGCGCCGTCTCCTGGCCGCTCAGTGGCCGGCCCGAGAGTAGTTGCGCCAGGCAAGGGTGTTGGAGCATCAGCGACCGCAGGCTCCGGCAGACCGCGCGGACCTGGTCCTGCCAGGGGACGTCCGCGGGCACCGGGGGAAGTAGGCCCATCAGGTGATTCCGCACGGCGTCGTACAGGTCGTCCTTGTTGCGGAAGTAGGTGTAGATCGCCATCGGGCCGACTCCCAGGGCGGCGGCGACACCGCGCAGGCTGAAGGCGCTCGTGCCCTCGGACTCCATCAGCTCGAGGGCCGTCCGCACGATCAGCTCGGGGTTGAGCGTGTTCCGCGGCGTCCTGGCCATCTGTCTCCCATCTCACAACGATCTCTATAACGTACGGTGTATAGTACACCGTATAGAAGGAACACGATCCGAAGGGAAGATCAGCGTGCGAGCCGTACAGATCACCGAGTTCGGTGGCCCGGAAGTCCTCAAGGTCAGCGACGTCGACGAGCCGGTCGCGGGTGACGGACAGGTTCTGATCACCGTCGACCGGGCCGGCGTGAACTACGCCGACACCCACCAGGTCGAGAACAGCTACCTGTCCACGACGGAGCTGCCGCTGATCCCCGGTGGCGAGGTCGTCGGCCACACCGCGGACGGCCGCCGGGTCGTCGCGCTGGTCGGCTCCGGCGGGTACGCCGAGAAGGCCGTCGCCCACGCGCCGTACGCGTTCGACGTACCGGAAGGCGTCAGCGACGGCGACGCGCTCGCGCTGGTCCTCCAGGGCACCACCGCCTGGCACCTGCTGAAGACCTCGACCCGTCTGCAGGCAGGCGAGTCGGTGCTCGTGCACGCCGGCGCCGGTGGCGTCGGAACCCTCGCCATCCAGCTCGCGAAGCTCTGGGGTGCCGGCCGGGTGATCGCCACCGCGTCCTCGGACGAGAAGCGCAAGCTCGCGCTGGAGCTCGGTGCGGACGCCGCGATCGACGGCGACCCCGAGGGCCTGAAGGACCGGATCATCGAGGCGAACGACGGCAAGCCGGTCGACATCGTGCTCGAGATGGTCGGCGGACCGACGTTCGACGAGTCGTTCGACGCCCTCGGCCGGTTCGGCCGGCTGGTGACCTTCGGCTCCGCATCACGCCAGGCCGCGAAGGCGATCGAGCCCGCCCGGTTGATGAAGGGTTCCAAGACGATCGCGGGCTTCTGGCTGGCGGACTGCTTCCAGAACCCGGCCCTGCTCGGCGACCCACTGAAGGAACTGTTCGAGCTGACCTCGGCCGGCAAACTGCGCCCGGTCGTCGGCGGCGACTACCCGCTGTCCGACATCGTCACGGCGCACGAAGACATGCGGGCCCGCCGGACCGTCGGCAAGCTCACCCTCGACCCCAAGAACTGAAGGACCAAATATGACCATCGCAGTAGAGAAGGTTCTGTACACGGCTCGCGCGACCGCTGAAGGCGGCCGGGACGGGCACACCGCGACCGACGACTACAAGCTCGACGTGATCGTCGCGCCGCCGAAGGAGCTGGGCGGCAGCGGCGAAGGCACCAACCCGGAGCAGCTGTTCGCGGCCGGCTTCGCGTCCTGCTTCCACAGCGCGCTGAAGACCGTCGCGCGCAAGACCCGGCAGGATGTCGACGGCTCGACCGTCACCGCCGAGGTCGGCCTCGGCCCGATCAACGGTGGCACCGGCTACGGCCTCGAGGTCGCCCTGGTCGTCAGCCTGCCGACGCTGGAGCGCGCCGCCGCCGAGGAGCTGGTCGCGAAGGCGCACGAGGTCTGCCCGTACTCCAACGCCACCCGCGGCAACATCAAGTTCACCCTGACCGTCGCCTGACCGGTCGCCCCCTCCGGCCAGCCGGCCCGCCGAACCCCCGTCGCTGTCCCGCGACGGGGGTTCAGCACATCTCGGCCAGGGCGTCCTGCAGGATCCGCGGCGTATCGCTGACCGGCGCCGCAGCGATCGTCAGCGCTTCCATGATCGCGGCGTACTCGTCCAGGTCCTCGAGCTTGTCCAGGAACAACGCACTGGCCGCGTGCTCGATGTAGACGACGTCCGGCAGATCCCCTTCCGGGAATCGCATGATGGTGAACGCACCACCCGCGCCCGGATACCCTCCGCTGCTGAACGGCATCACCTGCAGCGTCACGTTCGGCTGCTGGGAGACCTTGAGCAGTTGCTCGATCTGCTCGCACATCGCGTCCCGCCCGCCGATCGGGCGCTTCAGGACGGACTCGTCGATGACGGCCCAGAGCCGAACCGGGTTCGCCCTGGTCAGGATCTGCTGCCGCGTCACCCGCAGCGCGACCCGCTGCTCGATCTCCTCCGGCGGCAGGAAGGTCTTGCCGAGCTGGACGACGGCGCGCGCGTACGCCTCGGTCTGCAACAGGCCCGGGACGAACAGCACCTCGTAGGTGCGGATCAGCTTCGCCGCGACCTCGAGGCCGACGTAGTTGGCGAACCAGTTCGGCATCACGTCGCCGTACCGCGACCACCAGCCGGGGTTGTTCGCGGCCCGGGCCAGTTCCATCAGCCGGACCCGCTCGGTCTCGTCGGACAGCCCGTACAGCTCGAGCAGGTCGCTGACGTCGCGCTCCTTGAAGCCGACCCGGCCGAGTTCCATCCTGCTGACCTTGGACTCGGACGCGCGGATCTGCCAGCCCGCGTCGGCGCGGCTGATCTTCGCGGCCTCCCGCATCCGGCGCAACTGCCCGCCGAGCATGATCCGCAGCGCGGTCGGCCCACCCTCGCCGCCGGCGACCGTCATGACGTCATCCCGCACAAACCCGCATCTCCTGCTCGCTCCGAGTCAGACCCGATGTTAGCCGTAACTCAGGCGGGTGACGCCAGCTCCAGCACAGTGGCGTTCGGGAGTTTCGCCAGCTCGGCGCCGTCGAGCAGAATCTTCGATGCGCGGATGCCGCTGCCGATCACGACGAGACCGGCGTCGGCGACCGCCTGGTCGACCAGGATCGGCCAGGCGGCCGGCAAGCCGATCGGCGTGATCCCGCCGTACTCCATCCCGGTCGACTCCACCGCGTCGTCTTGCGCGGCGAAAGAGATCTTCCGTACGCCGAGATGTTTGCGGATCACGCCGTTCACGTCCGCCCGGTGCGTCGCGAGCACCATCACCGCGGCGTACGTCGACTCGCCGGCCCGCTTGCCGTGCACGATCACACAGTTCGCAGAGGCGGCCATCGGCACGTCGTACTCCGCGCAGAAGGCAGCCGTGTCGGCCAGCCCCGGATCGATCGCGACCGCGTACGCCGGTAGGTCGCCGAGCGCGGCCCGGACCGGCTCGGCCAGCAACTCCGGCACCTCCAGGGCCGGCTGCCAGGTCAGCTTTCCCAGCACCGGCGTACTCACTGCTGCTCCACGAGATCGGCGTACTCCGGGTGCTCCTTCAAGTATTCCTGATAGAACGGGCAGGCGGGCTTCACCCGCAACCCTGCTTCGCGGGCGTCGTCGAGCGACTTGACCGCGATCCTGCCCGCGACGCCGCGGCCGCGGAACTCGGGCAGTGTCTCGGCGTGCAGGAAGGCGATCACCGGACCGGCGAGCTTGTAGTCGACGAATCCCATCAGGTTGCCGTCGGCGTCGCGGGCCTCGTACCGGCTGTTCGCGGGCGCGTCCGCGATGCTGATCTCGTTCTCCATGCGGCCACTTTAGTGCGGCCCGTTTTGGGTCGGTTACTCGCTGGGTACGGGGCTTCGGGACCGGCCCGAAGGTGAGGAGCGGCGATGAGCACCGAGCACGCGTTGAACGAAGGCAAGGCGATACCGAGTCTGGTACCGGCCCGGATGGACCGGCTGCCGTGGACCAGGTTCCACTGGATGATCGTCGTCGGTCTGGGCGTCTCCTGGATCCTCGACGGTCTGGAGATCCAGCTCGTCTCCCTGGTCGGCAACGTGCTGAAAGAAGGCGCGACCCTCGGCCTGAGTACGTCGCAGGTCGGCCTGCTCGCCTCGATCTACCTGGCCGGCGAGGTGGTCGGCGCGCTGGTCTTCGGCCGGCTCACCGACAAATGGGGCCGCCGCAGTCTGTTCATCATCACCTTGATGGTCTACCTGATCGCCTCCGGCGCGGCAGGTCTTACCTGGGACTTCTGGTCGCTGGCGCTCTGCCGGTTCGTGGCCGGGATGGGTATCGGCGGTGAATACGCCGCGATCAACTCCGCGATCGACGAGCTGATCCCGTCGAAGTACCGCGGCCGGGTCGACATCGGCGTCAACGGCACCTACTGGGCCGGCGCGCTGATCGGGTCCGCGGTCGGTCTGGTCTTCCTGAACGAGGACATCGTCCCGATCGAGTGGGGCTGGCGGCTGTGCTTCCTGGTCGGCCCGGTGATGGGCCTGATGATCATCTACCTGCGCCGGCACATCCCGGAGAGCCCGCGCTGGCTGATGACGCACGGCAAGGTCGAGGAGGCCGAGCGGACCGTCGACGGCATCGAGGAGACCGTACGCCGGCAGGGCGGCGAGCTCCGCGAGGTCAGCGACGACGAGGCGATCAACGTCGTCGACTACCCGCCGGTGACGTACCGCGAGATCGCCCGGGTGATGCTGCGCGACTACCGCAGCCGGTCGTTCCTCGGCTTCTCGATGATGGTCACCCAGGCGTTCCTCTACAACGCGATCTTCTTCACCTACGCGCTGGTGCTGAAGTCGTACTTCGGGCTGAACGACTCCAGCATCGCGATCTACTTCTTCCCGTTCGCGATCGGCAACCTCGCCGGTCCGTTGCTGCTCGGGCACTTCTTCGACACCATCGGCCGCCGGAAGATGATCCTGGCGACGTACTCGATCTCGGCCGTGGTGCTGTTCGTCACCGCGCTGCTGTTCAACGCAGGCTCGCTGAACGCTGCCGGGCTGACCGCGCTGTGGTGCGTGGTGTTCTTCTTCGCCTCGGCCGGCGCCTCGTCGGCGTACCTGACCGTGAGCGAGATCTTCCCGATCGAGCTGCGCGGCCAGGCGATCTCGTTCTTCTTCGCGATCTCGCAGCTCACCGGTGGCGTGGTGGCGCCGTTCCTGTTCGCCTCGCTGATCGGGGAGGGCGACAACCCGGCCCGCGGTCCGCTGACCGTCGGCTACATCATCGGTGCCGCGGTGATGCTGATCGGTGGTCTGATCGCGTGGTTCTTCGGCGTCGATGCTGAAGGCCAGTCGCTCGAGAACGTCGCGAAGCCGCTCTCCGCCCGCGAACGCGCCGGTGCCACCCGGTTCCAGGGCACGACCCCGCGCCTGCCGAGCACCGACGCCCAGGGCCGCCGCATCACCCCGGTCCTCCCACCGGAAGACCAGGGCGACCGAACCCCACCCAGCTAGCCGGCCTCGCCTCGGTGGCACTTCGTTAGCATCGGGGCCGTGGGTTCACTTCTGGTTGCCGGTACGACGTCCGACGCGGGTAAGACGACGGTGGTGACCGGGCTGTGCCGGTGGCTGGCGCGACAGGGCGTCCGGGTGGCGCCGTACAAGGCACAGAACATGTCGAACAACTCGATGGTCTGTGCCGACGGCGCCGAGATCGGGCGGGCCCAGTGGATCCAGGCGATCGCGGCCGGCGCCGAGCCCGAGGCAGCGATGAACCCGGTGCTGCTGAAGCCCGGGAGCGACCGGCGAAGTCACGTCGTACTGATGGGGGAGCCGTGGGGTGAGTTGACCGCGCGTGGGTTCCTCACCGAGCGGGCGGAGCTGGCGAAGGCGGCGTTCGCGGCGTACGACGACTTGGCGTCGCGGTACGACGTGGTGATCAGCGAGGGGGCGGGGAGCCCGACCGAGATCAACCTCCGGCAGTCCGACTACGTCAACATGGGGCTCGCGCAGCACACCCGGGCGCCGGTCGTGGTCGTCGGGGACATCGATCGTGGTGGGTTGTTCGCGTCGATGTTCGGCACCGTCGCGTTGTTGTCGGCGGAGGACCAGGCGCTGATCAGCGGGTTCGTCGTGAACAAGTTCCGCGGCGATGTGTCGCTGCTGCAGCCGGGGATCGAGATGCTCACCGCGGTGACCGGACGTCCGACGTACGGCGTGTTGCCGTGGTTGCCCGAGTTGTGGCTCGATTCCGAGGACGCGCTGGACATTCCGGCCCGGCGTACGGCGCACGACTCCGAGGTGCTGTCGATCGCCGTGGTCCGGTTTCCGCGGATCAGCAACTTCACCGATCTGGATGCGCTGGCTGTCGAGCCGACGACGAGCGTGTTCTTCACGGCGAGCCCGGCCGAGGTCCGCGATGCCGATCTGGTGGTGCTGCCGGGGTCGCGGGCGACGACGTCCGATCTGGCCTGGCTGCGGTCGAACGGGCTGGCCGATGCAGTCGTGGCGCGGGTGGCCGCCGGGCGGCCGGTGCTGGGGATCTGTGGTGGGTATCAGTTGCTCGGCGGGGCGATCGAGGATCCGCTCGGGGTCGAGGGCGGCGGCAGTCACACCGGCCTCGGGTTGTTGCCGGTGGCAACGTCATTCGCTGTGGAGAAGACGCTGGCGCGGCCGGCGCCGACGGCGTACGAGATCCATCACGGGGTGGTGCGGGTGGTCGGTGACGCGGGGGAGTTCCCGGGTGGCTGCCGGTCGGGCGTGGTGTGGGGGACGATCTGGCACGGGCTGATGGACGACGACTCCACCCGGCATGCGTTTCTCGCCGAGGTCGCTGCGATGGTCGGGAAGTCTGCGCCGGACGGCACTGTGTCGTTCTCCGCTTTGCGGGAGGCGCGGCTGGATCGGCTGGCCGACGCGGTTGAGGAGCATCTGGACACGGATGCTCTGCTGGATCTCATCTCTGGTGGTGCGCCTGCTCGGCCTTTCGTTCCACCGGGGGCGCCGGAAACTGTCTGACGGGTGGGTTAGCGTCCGGGGCATGACGGATCTCAAAGCCGAATTGCACGCGAAGCTGCGGGAGAGTCGCGCGCTGCTGCTGTCGAAGCTCGACGGGTTGAGTGAGTACGACCTGCGCCGGCCGCTCGTGCCTTCCGGGACGAACCTGCTCGGGCTGGTGAAGCATCTCGCGGCGGTGGAGTACGTGTACCTGACGACGAGTCTGGGCCGGCCGAAGGCGGACGTCCTCGCCTGGGAGGAGGACGGCTCAACCTGGGAGGGTGCCGATATGTGGGCGCTGCCGTCGGAGTCGAGCGAGTATCTGGTCAACCTCTACAAACGTGCCTGTGCCAGCGGTGACGAGACCATTGCTGCCTTGGACCTGGATGCCCCCGCGGAGGTCCCGCACTGGAAGGAAGGGCACCGGGCAACTACTCTCGGTGTCCTCCTCATCCGGATGGTCGACGAAACCGCCCACCACGCCGGCCACGCCGACATCGTCCGGGAACTCATCGACGGCCAAGGCGGCTCCGACCACGACCTCATGGACGACTCCTCGTGGCAGACGTTCACCAGCAAGATCCAGGAAGCCGCCAACACCTTCAAGTAGCCCGTTCGGCTACTCTGGCGCGGTTGTCGAGCGGGCGGAGCCTGAGATGTGTCGTGCGGTGAAGTGCCGTCAGTGCGGCAAAACAACCTGGTCCGGCTGCGGCCAGCACGTAGCCCAGGTCAAGCTGTCGGTCCCCGACGACCAGTGGTGCCCCGGCCACCCCAAGTCCGAGGGCGGCCGAGGCCTGTTCGCCCGCCTCTTCAACCGCTGACCTCGCACCTCCCGAGCCGCTGTCGCGATATTCGTCCGCTGACCGGGTATAAACCCGTCAGCGGACGAAAAAACAGTGTTCGGCGGTCGGTAACTGCCGTGGCGCGGAGTCAGGCTGAGCCCATGGCTGGGTCGCTGGTGCTGGGGGTGCCGGTTTCTAGGTGGCCGGCGAAGCGGCGTACGAAGTGGTCGGTGGTGTTGGCGGTTGCGGTGAGGTCGTACCAGCCGTTGGTCGTGCTGAACCAGTCCTCGACACTGGAGCCAGCGGCGAGCTGGTAGGTCCACGGTCCGCCGCTGCGGTTGTTCGGCTGGATGGTGACGGTGCAAGCCTTCGTGCCGCTGTTGGTCATCTTGAGCCACACCAGGTTGTCCGCTGGCGCGTACCGCAGGGTGACCTCGGGGTTGGCGTTGCCTGCGGTGGTGGCGGTACTACGGTTGCCGGCGAACCGGCGTACGAATCCGTTCGGCCCGTTGACCGTCAGGTCGTAGGAGCCTGTCGGCGTACCAGCTGCCCAGTAGTCCGACACGGAAGCCCCTGCGCCGACCGTGTAGCGCCAAGGTCCGTCAGTGCGGAACGCGTTGGCCGACACGTAGAAGTGCGCACCGGCCGCGCCGGCGTTGCTGAAGTCGATCCAGAACCTGTCGCTGGCGACCCGGCCGGACACCGTGAGCGTGTAGGGGAGCGCCCGGGCGACGCGTGTGCCCGGCTCCTGCGTCGGGAGGACCTGCGTTTTCGGCGGAGCCGGATACGTCGTGTTCCACCCGGGCGTCGGAGGTGTCGACGGAAGCGATGGGTAGGTGACATTGCTCGTGGTCAGGTCGAGCGTGGTCGTCAGATCGCCACAGACCGCACGGCGCCAAGGCGAGATGTTGGGCTCGGCAACGCCACTCCATTTCTCCAGGAACTGCAGCACCGACGTGTGATCGAAGACCTGCGAACACACGTTCCCACCGCGAGTCCATGGCGACACGACCAGCATCGGAACCCGAGCACCCAGTCCGATCGGTACACCGTCGACGATCTCGTCGGTGATGGCGACCGTCGACTGCCCGTCGTCAGGAGTCACCGACGGCACGGGCGGCGGTACGTGGTCGAAGAAGCCGTCGTTCTCGTCGTACGTGATCAGGACCAGCGTCTTGTTCCACACCTGCGGGTTGGACGCGAGCTTGTCGAGGATCTCCTTGCTGAAGTTGGCACCCTCGGCCGGACCCCACGACGGGTGCTCGCACTTCGGCTCCGGCGCGACGATCCACGAGACTGCAGGCAGTCGACCGGCCGCGACGTCGTCACCGAAGGTGGTGACGAGCTGATCGGCGGCGATGCGCTGCAGCCCGCGGTCGTAGAGGCGGCGTTCGGCAGCGGTCAGCGTCGCGACCCCAGCAGCAAGCTGTGACAGCAAGGTCTGACGCTGCGCCGCCGTTCCGGGCCGTACGCCTTGGTCGTAGAAGAACTCCAGCTTCGTGTAGGACGTCTTGGCCAGCGCCTTCTTCCCGACGTCGAGGAAGGTCTTGAAGAAGTCCAGCGAGTTGTCGCCGTAGTTGTCCCACTCCTGATAGACCCGCCAGCTCTTGTTCGCCGCTTCGAGCCGTTCGGCGTACGTCGTCCAGGTGTAGCCGGGATGCGCCTGGTTCTGCCAAGCATCGTTGCCGATCGCCCGCCGCGTCGTACCGGGTTCGAACCCGAGCTTGCCGGTGAACAGGTAGAACCGGTTCGGGTTCGTCGGCCCGAGTTCGGAGCAGTGGTACGCGTCGCAGATCGTGAAGGCGTCCGCGAGCGCGTAGTAGAACGGCAGCTCACTCCGCAGATGAGTAGCCATCGTGTACTTCGTCTTCTGCGGAACCCACTGGTCGTAGCGGCCCGCATTCCAAGCACCGTGGCTGCTGCCCCAGTCGTGCGGCGTACCGGTCATGTACTGGCTCGCCACCGGATACGGCAGCACATAACCGGCGCCATCGGGCTGGTAGAACACTGACCGCCCGGTCGACAGCGTCCGCGCGGTCGGGTCGTTGAACCCCCGCACCCCGCGCAGTGATCCGAAGTAGTGATCGAAGGACCGGTTCTCCTGCATCAGGATCACCACATGCTCGATCATCTCGAGCCCGCCGGTGGGGGCCGGAGCCGCGAGCGCCCGCTGGAGACTGGCCGGCAGTACTGCGAACGCCGCCGCCGTGATCCCCGCGGACCGGAGAAAGTCGCGCCTGTCCATTGTCATGTCCCCACCGTCCTGTCGCCGGCCGAATCAACAGGTAACGGTGTAGGTGCAGTCCGTGAACTCCGTCAAGACTTCATGCTCGAAACTGTCTGAGCTGTAGGGATTTCACTCACTAAGAGCCGGTCGGAGGACTTCGTCACACCATTGCCGGAAGGAGGTGGGAGTGCTGGTTTCCGGCGTCCGGCGGATGCCGTTGTCGAGGCCCTCGTCCTTCGCGCGCATCATGTCGACCATGCCCTGCACGAACGCCTCGCTGAGGCCGAACCCGGTCATCCTCGCGGCGAGAGCTTCTAGCGGTTCGCGCTCGTAGCGGACCGGCCGTCCGAGTACTTCCGAGATGATGCGCGCCCGGTCGTTCGGCGAGAGATCCTCGGGACCGAGCACCGGCACGCTGTCCGTGCCGGTCCAGGATCGGTCGAGCAGTAGCCGGGCCGACACAGCGGCGATGTCGCGAGTGGCCGCGATCGGCGCGCGTCGATCGGCGAGCGAGGTGTGCGTGAACACGCCGTCGTCGCGGATCGAGGCGACCTGTTCCAGCAGGTTGTCCATGAACGACGGGTTCGCCACCGCGCGATAGGCGACGCCGCTCGAAGCGATCAGGTCGTCCATCTCCAGGGATGCCGTGACAAGTCCCGCCTCGCCTGCAACCGGCGTACCGCGGCCCAGGGCCGAGATGCCGACGACGTGACTCACGCCGTACGCCGGGAAGGCGCGCGCCGCGGCCGCGGTGAACCCGGAGTAGGCGACCTCGAGGCTCGGCGCGTGGGCGTCCGGCGGGACGAGCCAGAAGACGGCGTCGGCGCCGGCGAAGGCCTTGCCGACGACCTCGGGATCGGCGTGCGATCCGGTCACCACCTGCACGCGATCACGGACCGCGGGCGTGAGTTTGGCGGGGTCGCGCACGATGACGCGGAGGTCTTCGGATGAGCTGAGGAGGAGGTTGAGAACTTGGCTGCCGATGTCGCCGGTAGGCGTTGTGATGACGATCATGGCTTCACTCTGCGTGCTGGGATTCGGCAGGTCCAATACCTCTCTGTGACCATTGATACGATCAAGGTATGGATCTGGACCTGCGCAAGCTCCGGTACTTCGTCGCGGTCGCCGACCACCGGCATTTCGGCCGGGCCGCGGAAGAGCTCTACATCGCCCAGCCAGTACTCAGCCGCCAGATCCGTGCCCTGGAACGCGAACTGGGCTGCGACCTGTTCGTCCGGACGACCCGCAGCGTGCAACTCACGCCGGCGGGGGAGCAGCTTCGCGCGGAGGCTCCCGGAGTGCTGACCAGCGTCGACTCGGCCATCCGACGCGTGCACGAGATCGATCGCGGTGTCCAGCGCCTCGTCATCGCCTTCGCCTCAGGTCTGCACGTGGCCGATGCGGTCCTCGCCTTCAAGGCGAAGTACCCCGAGGTCGAGGTGGACCTGCTCAGCCTGAACTGGTGGGAGCAGGACGCACCGCTGCGGGACGGTCGCGCCGATGTGGGCCTCCTCCGCCGCCCCTTCGACGACGCCGGACTGCAGGTCGTCCCGATCGGCAGCGAGCGCCGGGTCGCCTGCCTGCCGATCAACCACCCACTGGCAGGCCGCGAGTCACTCGTGATGGCCGATCTGGAGAACGAGTCGATCATGACCACCCAGACCCGCCGCAGAGCACCGATCGAGCAGAAGTTCGAGCTGATCGCGACCGGCCAGGAGATCGCGCTCGTCCCGGAGACCGTCGCCTCCTCCTACCCGCGAGCCGACCTCGTGTACCTGCCCATCGACGACGGGCCCCACTCCGAAACCTGCCTCGTCACCACCAAGGACCGCCACACCGACCACCTCTTGTCCTTCCTCGAGCTCGCTACCGAATCCCTGCGCGCTTGACCTTGACACTGTGTCAACGTCTTCACTGGAGTTCATGAAGACACAGGAGATCCAGCTGCTCGGTGCAGAGAACCCGTCGACCCGGCTGCAAGCGGTGTTGCGGGTCGGGACGGTCGCGGACCCGGCCGTGGTCGACGAGCTGGTCGCGCGGTGCGCGGTGGAGCCGGACTTCTTCGTGCGCGACATGCTGACCTGGGCGCTGGTTCGTCTCCCGGCCGAGCTGACCATTCCCAGGCTCCGCGCGGAACTCGACTCCGAGCGAGCCCAGGCCCGGAGCCAGGCGTTGCACACGCTGTCCAAGATCAAGGAAAGCACCACCTGGCAGGCGATCAAGGGCCTGTTGCGGGACCCGGATGACGAGGTCGCCCGGACTGCGTGGCGGACTGCCGTCATCCTGGTGCCCGACGAGGAGAAGTCGTGGCTCGCCGCGGAGCTTGCGGCGGAGCTGGGGCGTGGTGATCGCTCGCTCCAGCTCAGTCTCAGCCGGGTCCTGGTCGACCTCGGGGAGATCGTGGAGCCGGTACTGCGAACAGCCGCCGCGAGCGAGAACCCGAAGATCAGGGCGCACGCCCGCGCGACTGAGATACTGCTCGACGATCCCGATGCCGCGTTCGACCTCGCCGTCGGCGAAGCCAAGCGCGTCATCGCCCTCGACCCGGAACAGGTGAAGAAGACAGCGTGCTGATCGGAGAGGTGGCGCGCCGCTCGGGGGTGAGCAGCCGGATGCTTCGGCACTACGACACCCTCGGGCTGGTGCGCCCGACCGGCCGGACCGTCGGCGGCTATCGCGAGTACTCCGCGGACGACATCCGCCGGATCTTCCACGTGGAGAGCCTGCGATCCCTCGGCCTCTCGCTCCGCCAGATCGGCCGCGCCCTGGACGATCCGGCCTTCACCCCGGCCGAACTGGTCGGCGACCTGATCCGGCGTACCGAAGAACGCCTGCGGCAGGATCAGGAACTCCTCGACCGGCTCCGCTCGGTCGACGCCTCGGAGCCGTTCGGCTGGGAGGATGCCCTACGGATCATCGAACTCCTGCACGGCCTCAACTCGCCCGACGCGGCCCGGCGGCAGCAGACCGTCCTGGCCCCACCGGATGACGTTCCGGTTCCGACCGACGTACTGGCTCGGGCAGTCCTCACCGAGACCGATCCGATTGTCGCCGGCGCGCTGCGCTGGGCCCTCGCCCGATCAGGTGACGAGAGCATCGCCGGTCTGGCCGAAGGCGTGCGGGCGAAGGAAGTGGAGATCCGGCGACGCGCAGTACAAGCGATCGCGGGTCTGCCCGGCACCGATGCCCTCCTCGGCGAAGCTCTCGCGGACGAGGATCCGACCGTACGCCAGTACGCCGCTCTCGCGCTCGGCAAACGTGGTGCGATCGCGGCGGTGCCGGCCCTGGTCGAGCTGATCGTGGAAGGCATCAACGACGTCGAGGCAGCCGAGACCCTCGGTGCCCTGGCGCAGGCCCAGCAGCACTCGGACCAGATCATGACCGCCCTGACCGCCGAGCTGTCCTCCGCCGACTCCGCGGTCCGGATCCGCGTGATCCAGGCGCTCGCCGAGATGCCGTCGCCCGTTGCCCTTCCGGTACTCCGCGACCTGACCCACGACGCCGACAAGGTCATCGCCATGATCTCCACCGCCTTCGTGAAGGTGCTCGAAGAGAATGGGTGAGCCGCTGGAGGTGTTTCAGCAGCAGCGCGGCCGGATGTTCGGGATCGCGTACCGGATGCTCGGGTCCGTGACCGAGGCCGACGACGTGCTGCAGGAAGCCTGGCTGCGTTGGCAATCCGTTGACCACGCGGGTGTGAACGAACCGGCTGCCTTCCTCGCCAGGACGGTCACCAACCTCTGTCTGACCCAGCTCACGACGGCCCGCGCACGCCGCGAGACGTACGTCGGCGAGTGGCTTCCGGAACCGGTTCTCACCGGACCGGATCTCGGCGACCTGGCCGGGCAGCGCGAGTCGGTCTCGTTCGCTCTGCTCACGATCCTCGAGCAACTCACGCCCGCCGAGCGCGCGGCGTACGTACTGCGGGAAGCCTTCGCCTACAGCCATCGCGAGGTCGGCGACTTGATCGGTACGACGGAAGCCAACGCCCGCCAACTCCATTCGCGAGCGCGCAAGCGGGTCGCCACCGCGGAGCAGAAGCGGCCGGTCGACCCCAGCCACTGGCACACCCTGGTCGAACGGTTCCTCGCCGCGGCACAACGAGGTGAGGTGGACCGCCTCGCGGACCTGCTCGCGACCGACGTCGTCTCGCGCGCGGATGGTGGTGGCAAGGTCAGCGCGGCTCGGAAGCCGGTGATCGGTCGCGAGCGGGTCGCCCGCTACCTGGTCGGCGTACTGGAGCGCTTCGGCGCCGGCATCACGCCCACCGTGGGCGAAGCGAACGGCGAGCCGGTGATCGTCGCCGTCGCGGATGGCGAGATCCGGGCGGTGTGCTTCTTGACCTTCGATGGTGACCTGCTGACCGGCATGGACATCGCGATGAATCCGGACAAGCTGGCCTTCGCGGGAGAGCAGTTGTCACGAATCGGAGGGCTGCCTAGTCCAGGCTGGTGAACCGAAAGGACCACCCTGATGAAGACGATCCTCGTCACCGGCGGCACCGGGTCTGTGGGCCGCCCCACCGTCCAGGCCCTCCGCGCGGCCGGCCACACGGACCTCCGCATCCTCAGCCGGCGACCCGGCGTCGGCCACGTCCGCGGCGACCTGACCGCCGGCGAAGGCATCGCCGAAGCTCTCGAAGGCGTGAGTACCGTGATGCACCTCGCCACCAGTCGCCGACGCGCCGACGTCCGCCAGACCGAGAACCTGCTCAAGCACGCGGAACACGTCGAGCACCTGATCGTGATCTCGATCGTCGGCATCGATCGGATCCCGTGGCCCTACTACCGCGACAAGCTCGCCGTCGAACAGCTCGTCGCGGAATCCTCGATCCCGTTCACTCTGCTGCGCGCGACCCAGTTCCACACTCTGATCGACGAGGTGATGACCGCCCAGCGTTTCCTCCCGGCCCTCCTGGCGCCGTCGATCGCCCTCCAGCCGGTCGCCGTCGAGGACGTCGCCGAGCGCCTCACGGAACTCGCCGCCGGCCCACCGTCGGGCAGGGTGAAGGACCTCGGCGGCCCCGAACAACTCGCCGTCCCCGCGATGGCCCGCGCCTGGAAGCAGGCGACGCACTCCCGCCGCCCGGTCGTCCCGATCCGCCTACCAGGCAAGACCATGCGCGCCTTCACCGAAGGCTTCGCCCTCTCCGACCCCATCCAGCCCACAACCCGAACCTTCGCCGACTACCTCGCCCAGCACTACGGCGCACAGGCATGAAAACGGTGGGGTCGGTGCTCGGATGACTTGACGACTGTGACAGTAGTACTGTCACAATGCTGGGTATGGGTCCACTCAGTGGGGTGAAGGTCGTCGAGTTGGCGGGGATCGGGCCGGCGCCGTTCGCGTGCATGCTGCTGGCCGAGCTCGGCGCCGAGGTGCTGCGGATCGACCGGCCGGGCGGTGGACTCGCGATGGGACCGCCCGAGCTGGAGCTGCTCAATCGCGGCCGGCGGAGTGTGGCGCTGAACCTCAAGGACCCGGCGGCAGTGCGCGCAGTACTGGAGTTGGTCGCGGGCGCCGACGTACTGATTGAAGGATTCCGGCCGGGTGTCGCAGAACGGTTGGGGCTCGGGCCTGAGGAGTGCCAGGCGGTCAATCCGAAGCTCGTGTATGCGCGAATGACCGGCTGGGGCCAGGACGGGCCGCTGGCGCAGTCGGCCGGGCACGACATCGCCTACCTCGGGCTGTCTGGCGCGCTGCACGCGATCGGCCGGGCCGGTGGACCGCCGCAGGTGCCGGTGAATCTGCTCGGCGACTTCGCCGGCGGGTCGCTGTATCTCGTTGTCGGTGTGCTCGCGGCGATCGTCGAGGCGCGGGGGAGTGGGCTCGGTCAGGTGGTGGATGCGGCGATCGTCGACGGCGCGGCACACCTGACGACGGCGCTGCTGGGAGCGCTTGCCGGGGGCAACTGGACGCAGGAGCGCGGGACGAATCTGCTGGACACCGGGGCGCCGTTCTATGACGTCTACGAGACCTCGGACGGCGAGCACATGGCGGTCGGGGCGATCGAGCCGCAGTTCTACGACGAGCTGATCCAGCTGCTGGGTGTCACCGCGCCGGATCGCTACGACCTCACTAACTGGCCGGAGCTGCGCAAGACGCTCGCCGAAGCCTTCGTGCAGCGGACCCAGGCCGAGTGGATCTCGGTGTTCGACGGGACCGACGCTTGCGTCGCGCCGGTGCTTCCGCTGGCCGGCGAGCATCCGCATCTGGTTGCCCGCGGCATCTTTGTGGAGCACGACGGGGCGCGGCAGCCGGCGCCGGCGCCGCGGTTCTCCCGGACACCGTCCACGCTCGGGTTGCCACCCGCGCGACCTGGCGAGCACACGAGGGAGGCGTTGACCGACTGGGGAGTCAGCGGCGTCGACGAGTTGCTCGCCGGCGGAGGCGCGGTACAAGCCTGAATCCCGGGGAAGCCTGGAGGCGGAGGGCCGGCCGGGCGAGCGTCGTACGGACAGTTATCGCGTTGCAGACAAGGAGAATCGCCCGTGGAACGCCACCTCTTCGATGCCGATCATGATGCGTTCCGCGAGACCGTGCGAACCTTCTGTGACAAGGAGATCCTGCCGCATCACGACAGCTGGGAGGAGGCCGGCATCGTGCCGCGCGAGGTGTGGACCGCGGCCGGTACGGCGGGTTTGCTCGGGTTCATGGCGCCGGAGGAGTACGGCGGGGGCGGGGTGCGCGACTTCCGGTTCAACGCGGTGGTGAGCGAGGAGCTCACCAAGGCGCGGGCGAGTGGGCCGGGGTTCGCGATCCACGTGGACATCGTCTCGGCGTACCTGCTGGACTATGCGAACGATGAGCAGAAGGCGCGTTGGCTGCCGAAGTTCTGCAGTGGCGAGCTGATCACGGCGATCGCGATGACCGAGCCGGGCGCGGGCAGCGACCTGCAGGGGATCGAGACGACCGCGATCCGCGACGGCGACGAGTATGTGCTGAACGGGCAGAAGACCTTTATCTCCAACGGGATTCTGGCCGATCTGGTGATCGTGGTCGCCAAGACGGATCCTTCGGCCGGCTATCAGGGGATCTCGCTGCTCGTGGTGGAGCGCGGGATGTCTGGGTTCGAGCGCGGGCGGAACCTGGACAAGATCGGGCTGAAGGCGCAGGACACCGCCGAACTCTTCTTCGACGACGTCCGGGTCCCGGCCGCGAACCTGCTCGGTGAGGAGGGGAAGGGCTTCATCTACCTGATGGAGAAGCTCCCGCAGGAGCGCCTCGCGATCGCCGTCGTCGCTGCTGCAGCCTGTGAGTCGATGCTAGCGATGACCTTGGACTACGTGAAGGACCGCAAGGCCTTCGGCCGCCCGATCGGTTCGTTCCAGAACAGCCGCTTCGTGCTCGCCGAACTCGCCACCGAGACTCAGATCGCCCGCGTCTTCGTCGACCGCTGCATCGAGGAACTCAACGCCGGCACGCTTACCGTCTCCGAGGCCGCGATGGCGAAATGGTGGACCACCGAACTCCAGCAGAAGGTCGTCGACCGCTGCCTCCAGCTCCACGGCGGCTACGGCTTCATGACCGAGTACCCGATCGCCAAGGCGTACCTCGACACCCGCATCCAAACCATCTACGGCGGCACCACCGAAATCATGAAGGAAATCATCGGCCGCACGCTCGGCATCTGACCGTTCAGGTAGATCCGATCCCCCGAGATGGGATCTACCTGAAGCGGCAGCAGTGGTCAGTGGGCGGCGGCGTGGAGAGGGGTTTGGGGAGTGCTGGCGAGGGCGGTACGGCGGGAGCTGCGGAGGATGCTGATGCTGACTGCGAGGGTCCAGAGGCTCCAGAGCATGCCCATGCTGGCGGTGGTGCCCCAGCCCTGGACGGCATAGAAGTTCGACGGGTTGTCACCGAAGTAGATCGCCGGGATGAAGGCGAGGTTGATCGCGGCGAGGACGAACGCGGAGCGGCCTACCCAGCGGGGGAGCAGTCGCAACCGCAGTACGACGATGCCGAGGGCGATCAGGAACAGGCCCATCAAGAGGCGTGAGATGAGGCCCTGCATCAGGTACTGCGCGGCTGCGAACGGTCCTTCCTTGGTGGTGTCGATGTCGTGGTCCACCGAGATGGCGGCGCCGGCCTCCATCGACTGCGGCACGAACACCATCGCCACCCAGAGCAGGCCGGCCGCCTGGATCACGCCGGAGATCCAGTCCGAGGCGATGTCGACCTGGTGGATCAGCTGCCGCAGGCCGGTGAAGAACAGGATGTAGAAGATGCAGCCGACGATGCCGATCAGGCTGCGGGTCAGGATGTTCCAGTCCGGCGGTGCGCCGGAGTACAGGAAGTACAGCGGCACCTGGACGACGATCAATGCGCTCGCGACGATCCCGAACAGGCCTGCGTACCTGCGAACAGCGGATTCCGACATGGTTCTCTCCCTCGGGTTTATGACGAGACGTCTCGTCTCATGACGAGACGCTAAGTCTCGGTCTAGGCCACTGTCAAGACACAACGTCTCGTCTTGTTGTAAGCTCGTCCGCATGACCCCTCCGAACCCTGACCGCAGGAGCGAGCGTGCCCGGCGGGCGATCCTGGACGCGGCGCTCGAGCTCTGCCAGGAGCAGCCGTTCGCCGGCGTGACGATGGAGGGCATCGCGAAACGGGCCGGGGTCGGCAAACAGACCATCTATCGCTGGTGGCCGTCGAAGGCCGCGATCCTGCTCGAGGCGATCACCGACCGCGGCACCGGCACCCTCGACTTCCCCGACACCGGCGACATCGTCGCCGACCTGCGCAGCCAGATGTCCGAGGTCGTCCGCGCCTTCAACGACCCGATGTTCGCCGCCTACAACCGCGGCCTGATCGCCGCCGCGCAGAGCGACCCCGAGATCGCCGCCGGCATCGTCAAGACGATCATCGAGCCCCGCGTCGACCTCTGCATCGAACGCCTGGAGAAGGCCCAGCAAGCAGGCGCCGTACGCCGTGACCTCGACCCCCGCGACATCGTCGAGCTCCTCTACGCCCCCCTCTACTACCGCCTCCTCCTGCACACCCGCCCCGTCACCCCGGATCAGGTCGACACCATCCTGAAGCTGAGCTTCACGGGCATCGAAGCCTGACTCGTGGTTGACTTCGGGCAAGCGGGTTCTGGCTGAGGAGGTTCCCTGATGGGCATTGTGTCGCCGGGGTTCACCGGGCGTCGGCGGGGTGGGGAGGAGTTGCCTCCTGGCCAGTATGTGACGCACGAGTTTCCGGTGTTGTCGGCCGGGCCGACTCCGCAGATCCGGACCGAGCACTGGGAGTTCACGGTCGCTACCGAGACCGGTGAGACCAGCCGCTGGGACTGGGCCGCCTTGATGGCGTTGCCGGCCGAGACGATCACCCGGGACCTGCACTGCGTCACGAGATGGTCCAAGTTCGGCACCGAGTGGAAGGGCGTCTCGCTCGACACCCTGCTGGCCGACGTCGAGACCGCGGCCGACTTCGTGATGGTGCACAGCTACGGCGGCTACACGACGAACCTGCCGCTGGAGGACCTGCTCGACGGCCAGGCCTGGATCGCCTACCAGTACGACGGTGAGCCGCTCGCCCCCGAGCACGGTGGCCCGGCCCGCCTGCTGGTGCCACACCTGTATCTGTGGAAGAGCGCCAAATGGGTGCGCGGCCTGGTCCTGTCGGACACGAACGATCTCGGATTCTGGGAGAGCGTCGGGTATCACGAATACGGAGACCCATGGAAAGAACAGCGTTACGCCGGCGACTGACCTGGCAGGTCGGCACCGTCACCGAGGTCCGCGAGGAGACGGCGACCGCCCGGACGCTGGTCCTCGACGTCCCCGAGTGGCCCGGTCACCTGGCCGGCCAGCATCTCGACGTACGGCTGACCGCGGAGGACGGTTATCGCGCCTCCCGGTCGTACTCGATCGCGTCCGCGTGGACCGGCACGACGATCGAGCTGACCGTCGAGCTGGTGCCCGACGGCGAGGTCTCGCCGTACCTGGTCGAGGTGGTGAAACCGGGTGACCAGCTCGAGGTGCGTGGCCCGGTCGGCGGCTGGTTCGTCTGGCAGCCCGACCAGCCCGGCCCGATCCAGCTCATCGCCGGCGGCTCCGGCGTCGTACCGCTGATGGCGATCCTGCGCGCCCACGTCGGCAGTACCGCAAAGGCCAAACTCCTGTACTCCGTGCGCAGGCCGGCGTCGGTGATCTATGCGGGCGACCTGAAGGAGATCGCGGCGTCCGACGACGTCGACATCACCTTCGCCTACACCCGCGAGGCGCCACCGGGGGAGCCGCGCGTCGGCCGGGTCGATGCCGCTCTACTCGACCAGGTCGCCTTCGCCCCAGAGGAGCACCTCACGACGTACGTGTGCGGCCCGACCCCGTTCGTCGAGGCGGTCGCCGATCTGCTCGTCGCGGCCGGCCACGACCCGGCCCGGGTGAAAACCGAACGCTTCGGACCTACAGGAGGACCGCGATGACGACCCATCTCGACGGCAACGCGGCAGCCGGCCTGCTCGGCGAGGTCTTCGCCGCCGACATCACCGCGGCCATCGGCCAATGCAACGGCTGCGGCCGGACCGGCGTCTTCGCCGAGACCCACGTGTACCTCGACGCCCCCGGCCTGGTCGCCCGCTGCACCGGCTGCGACGGAGTCCTCCTCCGCGTCGTCACCACCCCCACCGACACCTACCTGGACCTCCGCGGCCTCACCTACCTCCGCCTGCCCAACACCGACTGAAGACCGGTCTGGCTCCGGTCGGGCATGACCGGGCCAGACCGGGGATCTACGGCATGTCCTTCGTGATGTCGATCGTGGCGAAGGAGCGGAGCGGCTGGACCGTGCCGGTGAGGATCGGGTCGGCCCTCCGGTCGCCCAGCAGGTATCGCCGGAAGAACGCTGACAGATAGGTAGATGCCACCAGGCGCTGCTGAGTTTCCGTCAGTTGCTTGTCAGCTCTGTGAGGATCGTCATCTGACGTGCAGTAGCCCGGCTTCGGCGGGCTCGGGGTCGCCGCGTCGTCGTACGCACCGACCTGGCCGCTCGACGGCGACCACTGGGTGTTGTAGAAGTCGTGGTTCGCACCACGCACGTAGTACTCGTAGAGCGGTGCTTTGTTGTGCGCATTCAGGTAGCGAAGGTGCCCCTCGACGGCGCGGTCACAACTGCCGACGAAGTTGGCGACGGGGATGTTGGTGATCCGGTACGGCGTGTACTCGGGGTTGTCCGGGTTGTCGTCAGGCGCATAGGGCTCGGCGGGTGCGAGCGGCACCACCGCCTTGATCTTCACTCCGGTCGGCCATCGCGCTTGGTTCACATCGGCAGCGAAGAGCAGCGTTCCCCGCCCGCCACGCGAATGACCCATCAGCCCGACGTTCGCCAGATCCGCATGCCCGCGAAAGTCGATCGGCCGACCGTGATCGAGGACCTTGCCGGCCAGCGGACCGCCGCCGGTCGCAGTGAGTTCCTGCCACAGCGCCAGATGCTTGCTGATCAAGGCGGCTCGTGCGGCGTCCTGCTCTTGGCCGAGGTAGTTCGGCTCGACGCCCTTGGCGCTGATCGAGATCACGATCATGCCCTGCGCGGCGAGGTCCTCGCCGAGATAGTCGTAGCCGCGTTGACTGGGCAGCGGCGGGGTTCCGGGAGCACACGGCCAGGCGGCGAGCTTGGAGTAGTCCTGGTCGTCCCACGCCTTCCGGTCGGCGCAGGTGATCCAGGAGCCGTGCGACATCAGTACTACGGGATAGCGGTGGCGGGCGAGGTCTTTCGGGTAGTGGACGACGGCGGTCAGCTCGGCGCGGTCCGACGTACCGTCTTCGCGGGCGGGTAGCTGGAAAGCGGTGTCGCCGAGGGT
Source organism: Kribbella sp. NPDC006257 (assembly GCF_040613535.1). Lineage (NCBI taxonomy): Bacteria > Bacillati > Actinomycetota > Actinomycetes > Propionibacteriales > Kribbellaceae > Kribbella > Kribbella sp. NPDC006257. The sequence goes on along the minus strand of NZ_JBEXSJ010000007.1, from coordinate 141,302 downwards.
ATAGGTGGCGGTTCCGACCAGATGGCGTGCTGATGCTTGGGCGGTAGTTGCCGTCGGCACCAACATCGCGCAGGCGATGACGACGGTCAGCAGTTTCCTCATGTAGCTGCGACGCTGCGCGAACCCAGCCGGTTGTCAGGTCAGATGTCAGCAAATTGTCCGCCGGCCGCCATCAGCAACTCCCACCGGTCGCACCCCGCCACCGCCGTTGCCCGCAAGCATCCCACCCCCAGCCGACAGTGCCGGGGCAGCCCATGCCAGGAGCCCGACCGCCCATTCCGCTGCCGACGTCCACTTCCCGGCTCGAGCCGGTAGGTCGCGCGGCGTTCGGCGGGTCGAGCCGGTAGGTGGAAGGGGACCGGCGAGTCGAGCCGGTAGGTGGAAGGTGGGTGGAGCGGCTTCGCGTGAGGGGAAGGACGCGCCGCGGCGATGACCGGTTGTCAGCGGCGGGGTGGTTTGGTGCGGGTGCGGCGGATGGTGTCGCGTTGGGTTTCGCCGACGGCGCGCTCGTAGGCGAGGACCAGGCCCTGGATGGTCACCGGCTTGAAGCGCTCGACGAGCTGCTGGATGTGTTCCGGCGGTCCGCCCGAGGCGCGGTAGTGCGGCCAGACCTTGGCCCGGAAGACGTCCGTCAGCTCCTCGGCCAGGGCCCGTCCGTGCTCGTGGAAGATCCGGGTGATGTCCAGGACCGCATCGACCGGCAGATCGAGGTCGAGCAGCTCCACCCCGAGGCTCAGGTGCGCGGTCGCCACCTGGAACACGTCCTCGTCCGGGGTCGGCTCGACGACACCCAACGCGACCAGCATCTCGATGTCGTCGTCGGACAGCTCCCGCCCGGTACGCCGTACCAGTGCCGTCCGATCCAGCGTCTCGGGCAGGTCCCGCATCCACGGCGTCAGCAGCGTCCGGTGCAGCGCGATGTCCTGCGGTGTCGCGTCCTTCGGGATCCGGTCGAGATACCCCTCGATCGCCGACAGCGTGAACCCGTGCGCCTGCAGCTCCCGGACGAGGTCGAGACGCGCGATGTGCTCGGGACCGTAGTACCCGACGCGCCCCCGGCGTACCGGCGGTGGGATCAGCCCGCGACCCGCGTAGAACCGCAGCGTCCGCACGGTCATCCCGACCCGGGCGGAGAGCTCGTCGACGGTCAGCGTCGCCTCGCTCGGCGAGGAATCGGCGGGAACCGGTGACAAGGGCATGGCGGAGATCATAGTGGCCCCCCTTGACCACTATGACACCATCACTGTCACAATCGACCTGACCGATCCAGCACGGCATGACGACGGGATCAGCATGACCAGTGAAGCCTTCCTGTACGACGCGTTCCGGACACCACGAGGCCGGGGCAAGGCCACCGGTGCCCTGCACGAGGTCAAGCCGATCCAGCTCATCACCGGCCTGCTGACCGAGCTGCGCACCCGGCACCCCGAGCTGGACCCGGCCGTGATCGACGACGTTGTGCTCGGCGTGGTCACCCCGATCGGCGACCAAGGCATGGATATCGCCCGTACGGCGGTGCTGGCGGCCGGCTACCCCGAGACCACCGGTGGCGTCCAGCTCAGCCGGTTCTGCGCCTCGGGCCTCGAAGCGGTGAACCAGGCCGCGCAGCGGATCCGCTCCGGCTGGGAGGACTTCATCCTGGCCGGCGGCGTCGAATCCATGTCGCGCGTCCCGATGGGCTCCGACGGCGGCGCCTGGGCGATGGACCCGGAAACCGCGCTCAACACCAACTTCATCCCGCAAGGCATCAGCGCCGACCTGATCGCCACGATCGACGGCTTCTCCCGGACGGACGTCGACGCGTACGCCGCGGAGTCGCACGCGCGCGCCGCGAAGGCCTGGGCCAACGGGTACTTCGCCCGCTCGGTCGTCCCGGTCGTCGACCGCAACGGCCTGCCGATCCTCGACAACGACCAGCTGGTCCGGCCGGGCACCACCGTCGAGACGCTGGCCGGGTTGCCGGCCTCGTTCGCGGCGATCGGCGAGCACGGCGGCTTCGACTCGGTCGCACTGGAGAAGTACGTGAAGGTCGAGCGGATCGACCACGTGCACCACGCGGGCAACTCGTCCGGCATCGTCGACGGTGCCGCGCTGGTTGCCATCGGCAACGAGAAGGCCGGCGAGGCACTCGGCCAGGCACCGCGCGGCCGGGTGGTCGCGGCAGCCGTCAGCGGCGCGGATCCGACCATCATGCTCACCGGGCCGGCCCCGGCCGCCCGCAAGGCGCTGGCCAAGGCCGGGCTCGAGGTGAGCGACATCGACCTGTTCGAGATGAACGAGGCGTTCGCCGCGGCGGTCATGCACTTCATGGCCGACCTGGGCGTCCCGCACGAGAAGGTGAACGTGAACGGCGGCGCGATCGCGCTCGGCCACCCGCTCGGCGCCACCGGCGCCATGTTGATCGGCACCCTGCTGGACGAGCTGGAGCGCCGTGAGCTCCGGTACGGGCTGGCCACCCTGTGCGTCGGCGGCGGCATGGGTGTCGCGACCATCATCGAGAGGCTTGCGGCATGATCGACTGGACCAACAACGACGGTGTCGTCACGCTGACGATGGACGACCCGGACGCCTCGGCGAACACGATGAACGACGCGTACGTCGCGGCGATGGGCAAGACCGTGGAGCGCCTGCAGGCGGAGAAGGACTCCCTCAAGGGTGTGGTGATCACCAGCGCCAAGAAGACCTTCTTCGCCGGCGGCAACCTGGAGATGCTGTCCCAGATCCAGCCTGAGCACGCGGCCGAGGTCTTCGCCACGATCGAGGAGGTCAAGCGGCAGCTCCGGGTGCTGGAGACCCTCGGCGTACCGGTCGTTGCCGCGATCAACGGTGCCGCCCTCGGTGGCGGGCTGGAGATCGCGCTCGCCTGTCATCACCGGATCGTTGCCGACGACAACCGGATCGAGATCGGCGTGCCCGAGGTGACGCTCGGCCTGCTCCCCGGCGGTGGCGGCGTCACCCGCACGGTCCGGATGCTCGGTCTGCAGGACGCCCTGATGAAGGTGCTCCTGCAGGGTCAGCGGATGAAGCCCGCGCACGCCCGGTCGGTCGGCATCGTCGACGAGGTCGTCGCTCCTGACGACCTGCTCACCAGGGCGTACCAGTGGATCGACGAGTTCGAAGGCGAGGCCAAGCAGCCCTGGGATCGTGACGGCTACAAGATCCCGGGCGGTACGCCGGCCTCGCCGAAGCTGGCCGCGTTCCTCCCCGCGTTCCCGGCCAACCTGCGCAGACAACTCAAGGGCGCCCCGTACCCGGCACCGCGCGCGATCATGAGCGCCGCCGTCGAGGGCAGCCAGGTCGACTTCGCCACCGCCTCGCGGATCGAGTCCCGGTACTTCGTCTCGCTGGCGACCGGCCAGATCGCGAAGAACATGATCAACGCCTTCTTCTTCGAGCTCCAGGCGATCAATGCCGGGGCGTCGAGGCCGGCCGGCGTTCCGCAGTACCGGGCCCGGAAGGTCGGCGTACTGGGGGCCGGGATGATGGGCGCCGGGATCGCCTATGTCTGCGCGAAGGTGGGGATCGAGGTCGTGCTGAAGGACGTCTCGCTCGAGGCCGCGGAGAAGGGCAAGGCGTACTCCGAGAAGCTGCTGGCCAAGCAGCTTCAGAAGGGCCGGACGACGCCGGCGAAGGTCGAGGAGTTCCTCAGCCTGATCACGCCGACCGCCGACCCGAACGACCTGGCCGGATGTGACCTGGTGATCGAGGCGGTGTTCGAGAGCGAGGAGCTCAAGCAGAAGGTGTTCGCCGAGATCGCCGGCGTGGTCGAGCCCGACGCGCTGCTCTGCTCGAACACCTCGACGCTGCCGATCACCTCGCTCGCCGACGGGATCGACCGGCCGGACGACTTCGTCGGGATGCATTTCTTCTCGCCGGTGGACCGGATGCCGCTGGTCGAGCTGATCGTGGGGGAGAAGACCTCGGAGCGTGCGCTGGCCAAGGCCTACGACGTGGTCCGGCAGATCAAGAAGACGCCGATCGTGGTGAACGACAGCCGGGGCTTCTTCACCTCGCGGGTCTTCGGCACGCTGGTGATGGAGGGTGCCGCGATGGTCGCCGAGGGCGTGAACCCGGTGACGATCGAGCGGGCGGCGACCCAGATGGGCTTCCCGGCGCCGCCGCTGGCGATGATCGACGAGGTGACGCTGACGCTGCCGATGAAGATCCGGGACGCCGCGCGGGCGGCCGGCGGCAGTGCGGGCGCCTTCGACGATCACCCGGGGATGGCAGTCGCCGAGCGGCTGGTGACCGAGTTCGACCGGAAGGGCAAGGCGGCCGGCGCCGGCTTCTACGACTATCCGGCGGATGGGCCGAAGCGCCTGTGGCCGGGGCTGTGGGAGCACTTCGTCAAGGACGAGGTCGACCCGCCGTTGATCGATCTGCAGGAGCGGATGGCGTTCGCGATGTCGCTGGAGACGGTGAAGTGCGTCGAGGAGGGTGTGCTCCGCTCGACGGCCGACGCGAACATCGGCTCGATCTTCGGCATCGGCTTCCCGCCGCTGCACGGTGGCGCCTTGCAGTACATCAACGCGTACGCCGGTGGGCTGCCCGGATTCGCCGAGCGCGCGCGGGCACTCGCATCGGCGTACGGGGAGCGTTTCAACCCGCCGGCCTTGCTGGTGCAGAAGGCCGAGGCGGGGGAGAAGTTCTCCTAGAACTCCCGGCGACCGGGATCGGCGAAGCTGCCGAGGTAGGTGAGCGCCGCGTCGAGGGAGTTCCGGAGCGGATCGGCGCGGCGCAGGGTCTGGCTGAGCAACAGGCCGCCCTGGAGTGCCGCGAGCAGGGACTGGGCGAGGGCGTCGGGATCGGCGTCCTCGCGCAGGTCGCCCCGCGCCCGCATCGCATCCAGCCCGCGCCGGAACGCCTCGAGCCACCGCTCGAACCCCCGCGCCAGATCACGCCGGGTCTCGTCGTCGGACTCGACCAGCTGTCCCGCCAAGGAGCCGAAGTCGCAACCGCCTTGGAAGCCGCGGGCGGTCTGCCGCTCGACGACCGTCGCCGTCCACTGCTGCAGGGCAGCGAAGGAGTCGAGCTCGGGGAGCTCCAGCATCTTGTCCGCCTGCCAGGCGATGACGTCTTTGATCAGCGTCCGCTTGTCGCGGAAGTAGTGGGTCATCTGTGACCCGCTGACACCGGCCGCCTTCCGCACGTCCTCGATCTGGGTACCGGCCACGCCCTTCGCCAGGATCAGCTCGGCGGCTACGGCCAGTATCCGGGCCCGGGTCGCTCGTCCTTTGGCCGTCAGCTCTGGCATTCGTCCACTCTAGCCCGGGAGTGGGATCGCCATCCCATAAACCGATGCGCGATGATCAAAGGTGTTCGAATGTGGCGCTTGATGTGCGTCCATGGCGGATTTGTTGTAACACCTTGGTTGCTCGATCTTGCGGACCGCGGGATTTTGGGTCAGTGTGAAGCCGCTTCTCCAACGATTCACCTAGCTGTTACGTCGCTGTCACTGGACGATCTCCGCCAGGTCGTGCTCGAACTGTCACCTGATCGGCTCTGTTGCGATGTTTGAGTTAGTTGTAACGTGTCCGAAACCGGAGATGCTTAACGCAGTTAAGTAACTCTCCGGAACCGCTAGCGCCGCAGGGCCGCGGCGCCGCTTTCGGAGGTGTAATCCATGCCTGCTCACATGCCGTCCGCCGGAATGTCCCGGCGCGACCTGCTCAAGCGCACGGGTGGCCTGGCCGCCCTCGCCGCTCTCACCGCTGCCTGCGGGAGCAATACCGGCCGACCATCGAACTCCGGGGGCGGCGGGGGCAAGGTCAACCTGTCGCAGTGGTACCACCAGTACGGCGAGGCCGGCACCCAGCAGGCCGCGACGAAGTACGCGAAGGCGTACACGGAGGCGAACGTCTCGGTGCAATGGACACCGGGCGACTACGGCAGCAAGCTCGCCTCGGGCCTGCTGTCCAGCAGCGGTCCGGACGTGTTCGAGAGCCAGCTCAACATCGCGATGGTGAAGAGCAACCAGGTGGTGGCGCTCGACGACATCATCGCGGACGTCAAGGACGACTTCACGCCGGGTGACCTGGCCACCAACACCGTCGACGGCAAGGTCTACGGGATCCGGATGATCGTGGATCCCCAGGTCATCTACTACCGCAAGAGCCTGCTGGAGAAGGCCGGGATCAAGCCGCCGGAGACCGTCGACGACCTGATCAGCGCCGCGAAGGCGCTGACCACGAACAAGGTGAAGGGCATCTTCGTCGGCAACGACGGCGGTCTCGCACTCGGCGGGCCCGCGCTCTGGTCGTCCGGCGGTGCCTATCTGACCGACGACAACAAGCCCGGCTTCACCGGTGAGCGGGCGGCTCAGGCCTTCGGCAAGCTGCACGAGCTGTACGCCAGCAAGAGCGTCCTGCTCGGCGCGCCGACCGACTGGACCGACCCGAGCGCGATCGTGCAGGGCCTGGTGGCGATGCAGTGGATCGGGATGTGGGCGCTGCCGGCGATGCAGAAGGCCCTCGGCGACGACCTCGGTGTGATCGCGTTCCCGAAGCTCGACGCGCAGGGCACGCCGGCCGTGTACTCCGGCGGCTGGACCCAGTTCGTCTCCGCGAAGAGCCCGAACGTCGACGCCGCGAAGAAGTTCGTCAAGTGGCTGTGGATCGACCAGTCGGAGTACCAGGAGGACTGGTGCCTCAACTACGGCTTCCACATCCCGCCGCGCAAGAGCCTCGCCGCCAAGGCCGCCAAACTGCAGGCGGGCGCCGCGGCCGAGACCGTCAAGCTGACCCAGCAGTACGGCCACACCGACAACCCGGCGTGGACCCCGAAGATGGGCACGGCCTTCGGCGACATGCTGACCAACATCATCCGGAAGGGGTCCGACCCGGCCGGTGAGATCGGCAAGGCCGAGAAGACCGTGAACGCCGAGCTGCAGCGGCTGTTCGGATGAGCACGCGCACCGCGCCGGCTCCTGCCACCAGGGAGCCGGCGCGGAAGGGCGCCCGCCGGAAGGGGATCGCCGGCACCACGCTGTGGTTCTGGCTGTTCGTCGGGCCGTTCGTGATCGGCCTGCTGATCTTCTCCTACCTGCCGATCATCTGGAGCCTGGTTCTCAGCTTCTTCGAGGCGCAGAACACGGTCACCCCGTCGAAGTTCGTCGGCCTGAGCAACTACGTCGACCTGCTCACCGACCACGACTTCCTGTCCAGCCTGGCGACCTTCACGGTGTTCGCGATCTTCATCGTGCCGCTGACCTTCGTGCTGTCGCTCGCGCTGGCGTTGCTGGTGAACCAGGTGAAGATCGCGCGGGCGTTCTTCCGCTCGGTGTTCTTCCTGCCGACGGCCTGCTCGTACGTCGTGGCGTCGCTGATCTGGAAGCTGTCGATCTTCAACGGCGTCCGGTTCGGCCTGGCCAACACCGTGCTCGGCTGGTTCGGCCACGACGGGATCGCCTGGCTGTCCACCATCGACCCACCGTGGTACTGGATCCCGATCGTCACGGTCCGGCTCTGGCTGCAGCTCGGCTTCTACATGATCCTGTTCATCGCCGGCCTGCAACGCATCTCGCCGACCCTCTACGAGGCGGCGTACGTCGATGGCGCGAAGCCTGGCTGGCAGACCTTCCGCTACATCACGCTGCCCCAGCTACGCGCCACCTCGGTCGCGGTGCTGATCCTGAACCTGATCGCGGCGTACCAGGCGTTCGACGAGTTCTACAACCTGATCGGCAACGTGAACTTCGCCCGGCCGCCGCTGGTCTACCTGTACGGCATCTCGCTCGGCCGGATCCAGGATCTCGGCCACGGTTCGGCCGGCGCGCTGATCCTGGCCGTGATCATCATGCTGGTCACCCTGCTGCAGAACAAGATCTTCGGCTTCGGAAAGGCGGGCGACTGATGGCCGCCATCGAACGCACGACGGGCACACCGCAGCCGATCGGCTACTCCCGGAGCACGCTCGGGATGGTCGCCCTGGTGCTGCGCTGGATCGCCTTGCTGATCGCGGTGATCCTGTTCCTGCTGCCGTTCTACCTGATCCTGCGCAACGCGTTGTCGACCGAGGCCGACATCACCGCGCCGTCGTGGACGTTGTTCCCTTCGCATCTGCAGTGGGGGAACTTCTCGGAGCTGTTCAACGATTCGACCGTGCCGATGGCAAGGGCGATGTACAACTCGGCGGTGGTCGGCATCCTCGGTACCGGTGGGCAGTTGCTGCTGGCCTCGATGGCGGGGTACGGACTGGCCAGGATCCCTTACCGGCATGCGGACAAGGTGTTCTACGCGATCGTCGTGACGCTGATGATTCCTGGTGCGGTGACGTTCATCCCGAGCTTCATCGTGGTCTCGTCGCTGGGCTGGGTGTCGACACTGCGCGGGCTGATCATCCCGACGTTGTTCAGCGGGTTCGCGGCGTTCCTGTTCCGGCAGTACTTCCTGAACTTCCCCAAGGAGCTCGAGGAAGCGGCCCGGGTGGACGGGGCCGGGTATTTCGGGACGTTCTGGCGGATCGTCGTACCGAACTCGCTGCCGTTCTTCGCGGCGCTGGCGGCGATCACGTTCATCGGCAACTGGAACTCGTTCCTCTGGCCGCTGGTGATCGGGCAGGACTCGTCGTCGTGGACGATCCAGGTCGCGATGTCCACCTTCGTGACGGCTCAGACGATCAACATCCACGAGCTTTTCATGGCGGTCGCGGTCTCGATCCTGCCGCTCGTCCTGATCTTCGCTTTCCTCCAGCGTTATCTGATCCAGGGCGTGACCCAGTCGGGGATCAAAGACTGAAAACCCTCGCTTCGCTCGGGGCGGGCGGGGGGCGTGACCCGGTCGGGGATCAAAGGACTGAAAAACCCTCGCTTCGCTCGGGGCGGGGCGGGGGCGTGACCCAGTCGGGGATCAAGGACCGAGAGAGCCGCGGCGGGGGTCCCTCTGAGCGGGCCCCCGCCGCGTTCGGTCTACTCGGCGACCTGGTACGTAGGGGTGATGATGGCGCGGGCCAGGGTGTGGAAGGCGAGGTTGAAGCTGACCACGGCCGGGCTCACGTCGGCGTCGACGTCCAGCGCCTCGATGTCGATCGCGTGCACCACGAAGTAGTAGCGGTGCACCTGGTCGCCGGCCGGCGGCGCGGCACCGCCGTACGACTTCATGCTGTAGTCGTTGCGGACGTGGAAGGCGCCGTTCTCGAGCCGCTCGGGTGCCCCGGCGCCGGTCGGCAGCTCGGTGACGGAGGCCGGCAGGTTCACCAGCACCCAGTGCCAGAAACCGGACGGTGTCGGCGCGTCCGGGTCGAAGCAGGTGACGACGAAGCCCTTGGTTCCGTCCGGGAAGCCGGACCAGCTGAGCTGCGGCGACTTGTTGCCACCGGCAAACGCGAAGTCGTCGCCGAGCGGTTCGCCGTCGGCGACGTCGCTGCTGGTGACGGTGAATGACGCGACCTCGGGGAGCAGTGTGTAGGGGTCCGGCTTGACTGGCCGATCGAGCGACATCCGTGATCCTCCGGAGCTGGGGTTCGATGTGGTGATTCCGACATTACTGTCCACCGCTGAGCGGACCTGGCGGGGGCGCGTCGGTGGGGATGGCGACCTCGTTGTCCACAGATCGGGGGAGCTGGCCGAACGGGGGCGGTGGGGATGCGAAGATCGTCCTGGTCGCGTCCAGGCGGCCGTACGACGGAAGTCGACCCCGGCGCTGCCGAGGACCGGCGGTGACGGGTTGTCGCGTGAGCGTTGCGTTCGGGAGCTGTGAGCCTGCGCGGCACGGGACTTGACGAGGAGGACCTGCGGTGGAGGAGTACCTGACCGGGATCGAACCGGCCGACGAGACGGCGATGCGAGCGGCGACCGAGCGTCAGCTCAGCCTGACCAAGCCGGCCGGCTCCCTCGGCGTACTGGAGGAGCTCTCGATCCGGATCGCCGGGATGACCGGGGTCTGTCCGCCGGTGGTGCCCGCGCCTGCGGTCGTCACGGTGTTCGCCGCCGATCACGGTGTGCATACACAGGGCGTGTCCCCGTGGCCGCAGGAGGTGACCGCGGCGATGCTGGCGAACTTCGCCAGTGGGGGCGCGGCGGTGAACGCGTTCGCGGCCAACAACCGGGTCGATGTCCGGGTGGTTGATGTGGGTGTCGCCTCCGATGTCGAGGCGCTGGACATCGTGCACGCGAAGGTGCGCGCCGGGACCCGCGATCTGTCGGTCGGCAAGGCTCTGACGCCGGACGAGGTCCAGGCGGCTGTGACGATCGGCTTCGAGTTGGCCGGCAAGCTGGTCGGCGACGGCTACAAGTGCCTGCTCACCGGCGACATGGGGATCGCAAACACCACGGCATCCGCGGCTCTGATCGCCACCTTCACCGGTGCTACAGCTGCGGAGGTCACCGGTCGCGGTACCGGCATTGACGACGCGACGCTCGCTCACAAGACCGAGATCGTGGCGGCGGCGCTCGCGCTGCACGACGTACCGGCGTCGGACGCCCTGGGCGCGCTGGCGGCGTACGGCGGCCTGGAACACGCTGCTCTGGCCGGCTACATCCTCGGCGGCGCCACCCACAAGGTCCCCGTCATCCTCGACGGCGTCATCGCCGGCGCCGCAGCCCTGGCAGCCCAGGCTCTCCGCCCCGCCGCCATGGACTACTGCGTAGCCGGCCACCGCTCCGCCGAGCCAGGCCACGCCATCGCCCTGAAATCCTTGGGCCTCCAACCCCTCGTCGACCTGGACCTCCGCCTAGGCGAAGGCACCGGCGCCGTCCTCGCCTACCCCATCCTCACCTGCGCGATCCGAGCCCTCACCGAAATGGCCACCTTCGAATCCGCCGGCATCGCAGCAGGTGAGGACGCAAGCGCCGCGGCTGACGGGGGAGCTGCGTCCGCGGACTCCGCTCAGGGCTCGGCAGGTGCCGCCAGCGCTAGCGCGACTTCCGCTGGTGATGACGCGTGAGTGAGCGGGCGCCTTATTTGTCCGGTCTGGTGTTGACGGGGCGGCGGGTTGTTGTGGTGGGGGGTGGAGGAGTTGCTCAGCGGCGGTTGCCTCGGTTGTTGGAGACGGGGGCGCAGATCGATGTGATCTCGCCGGCGATCACGCCGACCATCGAAGGGCTGCTGACCAACCCGGATCTGCGGTGGGTCGAGCGGGGATATATGCCGGGCGACTTGGACGGCGCCTGGTACGTCGTGGTGGCGACCGATGACGCCGCGGTCAACGATCAGGTCTCGGCCGAGGCTGAGGAGCGCCGGATCTTCTGCGTGCGCTCCGACGACCGCTCTCGCGCGACGGCGTGGACCCCCGCGTCGGGGCAGCACGATCACGTGACGATCGGCGTACTGGGTGGTGGGGATCACCGGCGATCGGCTGCCGTCCGGGACGCGATTCTCGAAGAATTGCGAACTGGTGCGCTCGGTGCTCGCGACTCGTTGGACAAGAAGCCCGGGGTGTATCTGGTCGGCGGTGGCCCCGGCGATCCGGATCTGATCACCGTGCGTGGCCGCCGCCTGCTCGCTGAGGCGGACGTGGTGGTCGCGGACCGTCTGGCCCCACAGCCGTTGCTGGAAGAGCTGCACCCGGATGTCGAACTGATCGACGCGGCGAAGCTTCCCCGCGGGCGTTCGGCGCAGCAGGAGGAGATCAACCGGATCCTGGTCGATCGCGCCCAGCAGGGCAAGGTCGTCGTACGGCTCAAGGGCGGCGACTCCTACGTCTTCGGCCGCGGTTTCGAGGAAGCGATCGCCTGCGCCGAGGCCGGCGTCCCCTGGACCGTCGTCCCGGGCATCACCAGCTCGATCTCGGTGCCCGCAGTGTCCGGCATCCCGGTCACCCACCGGGGAGTAACGCACGAGTTCACCGTCGTCTCCGGCCACATCCCGCCCGGCCACCCGGACTCGCTGATCAACTGGCCCGCACTCGCCCAGCTCCAGGGCACTCTCGTCCTCCTGATGGCGGTCGAGAACCTCCCGAAGATCGCAGAAACACTGATCCAGCACGGCCGAGCAGGTGCCACCCCGGCCGCCGCCATCGCCGACGGCACCCTCCCCGGCCAGCGCATGGTCACCTCAGACCTGGCCAACATCGCTGCCGCCATGTCCACCGAAGGCATCGGCGCCCCCGCGATCGTTGTCATAGGCAACGTAGTAGAAGTAGCCAAACTGGTCCGCCCATGACGTTGGTGCCGGTGGAGGATGCGGGGGACTCGCGGCTGGGGGATTATGTGCAGTTGCGGGAGGTGAATCTTCGGCGGTTGCTCGAGGAGGAGCACGGGCTGTTCATCGCCGAGGGGGACAAGGTGATCCGGCGGGCTGCGGATGCCGGGTACGAGCCGCGGTCGTTCCTGTTGGCGCCGCGGTGGTTGGAGTCGCTGGCCGACGTACTGGAGAAGTGGCCGGCAACTCCCGTGTACGTCGTGTCGGAGGAGCTGGCCGAGCAGGTCACCGGATTCCACGTGCACCGCGGCGCGCTCGCGTCGTACCGGCGTCGTCCGCCTGCCTCGCTGGAGTCGCTGCTGGATGCGATGCCGACCCAGGCGCGGGTTGCGATCCTGGACGACATCGTCGATCACACGAACGTGGGTGCTGGATTCCGCGCGGCGGCGGCGATGGGCGTTGACGCAGTACTGGTGACGCCGACCTGCGCGGATCCGCTGTACCGACGCTCGGTGAAGGTGTCGATGGGGACCGTGTTCCAGGTGCCGTGGACGCGGCTCACCTCCTGGCCGGGCGACCTCCAGGTGCTGCAGGATCGCGGCTTCGTGGCGGCGGCGTTCGCGCTGTCCGACGATTCGATCAGCCTCGACGAGCTCGCGGCCAAGCACCACGACCGCCTCGCGCTGATCTTCGGCACCGAGGGCCACGGCCTGAAGCACCATGTGCTCGAACGGGCAGACGTGACGGTCCGGATCCCGATGGCCGGCGGCGTCGACTCCCTCAACGTCGCCTCCTCCGCCGCGGTGGCCTTCTACGCCACCCGCCCCGCCGGACAGAAATAGGCGGCGGAACCGTCCGCCGTGTGGGACTCTCGGAAGGGTGATCGCCTCGACCGGAGGCGCCGGGGGAGGTACTGATGCGTACGACGGAACGCCTGCTGCTGCGGCCTTATCGTGAAGAGGACCGGCCGGCCTTCGCCGCGATCAACGCCGATCCCGAGGTGATGAAGTACCTCGGGGGAGTGCCGCTGACCCGCGAGCAGTCGGACGAGATCACCGTTGGCGTGAACGAGCGTTATGTTGCTGAGGGCATCGGTTTCCTGGCGATCGAACGCCGGTCCGACGGAGCCCTGCTCGGCGCCTGCGGCCTGATGCGCCACACCACCTGGTACCCCGACGACCTCGAGATCGGCTGGCGCCTGGGCCGCGAATACTGGGGCCACGGCTACGCCACCGAGGCGGCCGCGTCCTGGCTGGCCCACGCCTTCGAGGACCGCGCCGAATCCCGAGTCATCTCTATCACCGACACACCCAACCTCAACAGCATCGCCGTCATGAAACGCCTGGGCATGACCCTCGACCACCAAACAGTCCTGGTAGACGAAGGCACCCCCTTCGACGCCACCATCTACTCCATCACCGCCGCCGCCTGGTCAGCCCGTCGCACCTGACGTCTTGGCGCACCCAGGCTCCTGATCCGGCTCAGGCGTTGTACCCGGCCGCCCCCGTTGCGGTGGCGCTGATCGCCATCCCGAGCGATGCCTGGACCTGGCGTCTTCAGCCACCCGGACTGATGCCATGGTGGAATCCCGGTAGTTGCTCAGAACTGGCCCCAACGGACGTGGGTCGCGCCGATGCGGTTCTGGTAGTAGATCTGGTAACCGTTGCGGCCGGCCCAGAGGCGAGCTGCCTCAGCGAGCTCGTGGGAGCCCGAGTTCAGGTAGTGGGTCGCCACCGTGCGATCGCCGTACGCCGTGAGGATCTGGATCATCCGTCCGATGGACGGCCGGCCCAGCTTCACCGCCAAGAAGACCAGTTGGCGAAGACCACGATGTGCCAGCAGTACCCGAACCAGCGCCGGCTCGAAGATCCGAAGGGGAATCTCCAGCAGCGCATCGTAGACCCGCCGTCCCGCTCGGACCTCGAGCCAGCCGCCCCACGCACTCAGCAACCTTGCGCCCTTCAAGATCAATTCCTCGGCTTGCCGCAGGTCGGCCATCTCGGCCGGTACCAGACCGAGGTTGTTGGTCAGGTTCTCGTCGGCACCGTACTCCTGCAGTCGCTCGATGCTCGCCTGACTCTCGTAGTAGTACGCCAGGTGCAGAGGAGTGTTGGCCTCCCGGTCCCGCAGACCGGTGGCGAGACCATCGGCCACCAACCGGGGCAGATTCTCCCGGAGCGTCCAGTCGGCAGCGACTCGCTCTGCCTGCTGCAACTCGAGCCGCTGCCGATGCCGTCGCCGGCCGAAGAGCACGCCGACTACAACGACGAGTGCGGCAATGTCCATCGCGATGGGTGCTGGGATCACCCACCGATTCTGTCGGCATCACCAGCGCACACAGTCTGGTGACAGGTTGATGCCGTCGTCCTCCTCCGTAGTTGAACGGCACCTTGGTTGAGGTCTTGACCAGGAAGTGGGAATGCGTAATCCTTCGGGAAAGCGCATTCCGGGTTGATTGAGTGGGAGGTCTGCCGATGGCGGTTCCGGCGAGTGGGTTGCGGGACTACGAGGCACAGGTGTGGATCGACGGCTGGTGCGAGCCGCCGGCGTCGGATTGGTCGCCGGTGCTGGACAAGGCGACCGGCAAACCGTTCGCGCGGTACGGGAGCGCTTCGGCCGAGCAGGTCGATCGAGCCGTGCGGTCAGCACGACGAGCGCAGGCCGAATGGGCCGACGTGGACGCGAACACCAAGAGCGACATCCTGCGGGCGTTCGCGCGGGAGCTGGAGAACCGGCGCGACGAGCTGATCACCCTGATCATCCGGGAGACCGGCGGCACCACCGAGAAGGCCGAGGAAGAGCTCGGCCAGTCGATCAACCAGCTGCTGAACTCCGCGACCCAGCTGACCGAGAACGCCGGCGCGATCTTGCCGCCGTACAAGAGCGGCAAGATCTCGCTCTCCCGAACGGTCCCGCTCGGTGTGATCGGCCTGATCGTCCCGTGGAACTACCCGATGAGCCTCGCCATGCGAGCCCTCGCGCCTGGGCTCGCCTACGGCAACGCGGTGGTGCTCAAGCCGGCTGAGCTGACCCCGATCGCAGGCGGTCAGGTCCTCGCCGAAGCGGCGAAGGCGGCCGGCGTACCGGCGGGTGTGTTCAACGTCGTTCCCGGAGACGGCCCGGAAACGGGGAGAACGCTCTCTGAGCATCCCGATCTGGATCTCATCCACTTCACCGGCTCGTTCGAGGTCGGCCAGCAGATCGCGTCGTTCGCGGGCAAGAACTTCCGCGCCGCCGCGACCGAGCTCGGCGGCGACAACGCTTTCGTCGTGCTGGATGACGCGGATCTCGACCAGGCCGTCAGCTGCGCGCTCTGGTCCTCCCTCTGGTACCAGGGCCAGACCTGCATCACCTCCGGCCGGCACATCGTGATGCGTCAGGTGGCCGACGAGTTCACCGCGGCCGTCGTCGAGCGCGTCTCCAAACTCCGGGTCGGCGACCCGCTCCGGGACGATGTCGACCTCGGCCCGATCATCAGCGAGACCCAGCTCAAGCGATTCGACGAGGGTCTGGTCAAACCGTCGATCGCGGCCGGCGCCAAGCTCGCGACGGGCGGCTCGTACGACGGGTTGTTCTACCAGCCCGCTGTGCTGACCGGCGTCACCCCGCAGATGCCGGTGTTCACCGAGGAGATCTTCGGCCCGGTGATGCCGATCACCGTGGTCGACAGCGAGGCCGAGGCGCTCGATCTCGTCAACAGGCATCGCACGTTGATGAATTCGGTCTTCACCGGCGACCCGATGCGTGGCCTCGCCTTCGCCCAGAAGGTGAAGAGCAGCGAGGTCCATGTGAACGACGGCTACGCAAGGCACGGGGGCGAAGGCCAACTGGCGGGCTACACGCATCGCCAATGGATCGGCATCCAGACCACCCCCACCACCTACCCGACGTGGGCGACCCAATGACAAGAACAAGAGCAAAAGACAAAAACAAAAACTTCGGTACGGGGTGTAGGCGAGGAGTTCGGAAGATGAAGGCAAGCACGAGCGCGGCGGCTGTCGGCGTACTGGTCGCGGCGGCGCTCGCGTTGGCGGGTTGCTCCGGCGGCGACGACAAGCCCACCGCCGGTACGCCGAGCAGCAGCACCGGCAACGAGAAGGTGACCCTGACGTTCGTCAACTGGGACGGCGGCATGGACAAGGTCGTCGACGAGTGGAACAAGCTGAACCCGAACATCCAGGTGAAGCTGAGCAAGCCCTCCGGCACCGGGTACACCCTCTACAACAAGCTGATCACCAACAACAAGGCCGGCACGAACCCGGACGTCACGGAGGTCGAGTACCAGGCACTCCCGGCGCTGATCGCCAACCAGGTGGTCGCTCCGATCGACGACTACGTGAAGGACCTGGCCTCGAAGTACGACAAGAGCGCGCTCTCTCAGGTGCAGTTCGAGGGCAAGACCTACGGCGTACCGCAGAACGTCTGCCCGATGGTGTTCTTCTATCGCAAGGACGTCTTCGACAAGCTCGGCATCAAGCCGCCGAAGACCTGGGACGAGTACGCCGCGGCGGCGGCCGCGATCCACAAGGCTGACTCGAAGAAATACATCGGGAACTTCACCGCCGCCGACCCGGGCTGGTTCGCCGGGCTCGCGCAGCAGGCCGGGGCCAACTGGTGGAAGGCCGACGGCGACACCTGGACCGTCAACATCAACGACGCCGCGAGCAAGAAGGTCGCGGACTACTGGGACAGCTTGATCAAGAAGGGCCTGGTGAGCCCGCAGCCGAACTGGTCGGCCCAGTGGAACACCGACATGAACAACGGCACCATCGTCGGCTGGGTCGGCGCCCAGTGGGGACCGAACCAGCTGCCCTCGATCGCCAAGGACACGGCCGGTAAGTGGGCCGCGGTGCAACTGCCGGCCTGGACCGCCGGGGACAACACGGTCGGCATCTGGGGCGGTGAGACCGAGGCGGTCACCACCAACTCCAAGCACCCTGCCGAGGCCGCGAAGTTCGTCGAGTGGATGAACTCCTCCGACGCCGGCATGACTTCGCTGATCACCAACGTGCAGGCGTTCCCGGCGTCCGCGCAGGGTCAGGCGCTGCCGGTACTGAAGACACCGCCGCCGTTCATGTCGACGCAGCCCGACTACAACACGCTGATGGCGAACGTCTCCAAGGGCGTGCGGACCTTCGACATCTGGGGCCCGAACGCGAACGTCACCTTCGACTCCTACTCGAACGCCTTCGGTGCAGCCCTGCAGAAGAAGACAGCGCTCTCCGGCGCTCTCGACACGATGCAGGAGGCCACCGTCAGCGACATGAAGAAGCTGGGCTTCCAGGTGGCCGGCTGAGATGAGCCATTCCCGTGCTCTGGGCGGGAGCACAGGCGCCACGTCCGCGACGAAAGTCCGCGGGCGTGGCGGCCTGCTCCCGATCCTCCTGATCGCGCCGGCGGTCATCCTGTTGGCGCTGTTCACGCTCGCTCCGGCGGTGTACGCGATCTTCCTCAGCTTCCGCCGGATGAAGGTCGGCAAGGGTCTGCTCGGTGGTGGCAAACCGACCGAGGTCTGGGCCGGTCTCACCAACTACACCGCGACCCTGAGCGATCACGAGTTCTGGGGGAGCCTCGGCCGGATGCTGCTGATCGCGGCCTTCGGCGTACCGATGACGGTGATCCTGGCCGTGGTGTTCGCGCTCTGCCTCGATGCGAAACGGGCCCGGCTGGTCGGGTTCGCCCGGTTGGCGATCTTCCTTCCGTACGCCGTACCGGGTGTCGTCGCGTCGCTCTTGTGGGGCTTCATGTACCTGCCTGCCACCAGTCCGATCGGCGGTGACGTGGTCGACTACTTCGGCACCAAGGGCATCTTCTTCTCGGTCGCGAACGTGGCGGTCTGGGGCGTCGTCGGTTTCAACATGGTGATTCTGTACACCGCGGTACGGAGTCTGCCGAAGGAGCTGTTCGAGGCGGCCGAGCTGGACGGCGCCTCGGAGTTCCAGATCGCGGTCCGGGTGAAGCTGCCGATGATCGGTCCGGCGGTGGCGATGGTCGCGCTGTTCTCGGTGATCGGCGCGCTGCAGCTCTTCAACGAACCGACCACGCTGAAGCCACTGGCGAACGCGATCTCGTCGACCTGGGTGCCGTTGATGCGGGTCTACACCGATGCCTTCGTCAACAATTCCATCTACGAAGGCGCCGCGACCTCGTTCATCCTGATCACGATGACGGTGGCCGCGACCGTGCTGGTCAATGTCGCCGGCCGTCGACTCACCCGGAGACAGGGCCGATGACCACGATGGAACTGCAAGCCATCGCCTTACGGCGGAGCGAGAGCAAACGACATGGCACCCGCTGGGTACCTACGATCATCCTCGCGATAGGCGCCTTGTACTGCGTCTTGCCGGTGCTCTGGATCGTCATAGCGTCGACCAAGTCGAACGACGAGCTGTTCTCGTCCGCCCCGTTCATGCCGGCGTTCACCGGCGGATTCTGGACGAATATGCGGGCCCTGTTCACCTACAACCACGGCATTTTCGGCCGCTGGGTGGTGAACTCGGTCATCTACGCGATCGGTGGCGGATTGTTGTCCACGGCAATCGCCGGTGCGGCCGGATACGCGTTGGGGAAGTACCGGTTCCTCGGGAGCACGGTGTTGTTCCGGACAATCGTCGCCGCGGTATTGCTGCCGCAGATCATGCTGGCGATTCCACAATTCTTGTTGCTGGCGAAGTTCGGGATGACCAACAACTACGCGTCGGTGTTGCTGCCGCAATTGGTCAGCCCGTTCGCGATCTACCTGTGCAAGATCTACGCCGAGGCGTCGGTGCCGGACGAGATCATGGAGGCGGCGCGGATCGACGGCGGGAGCGAATGGCGGATCTTCCGGTCGGTCGGGGCGCCGCTGATGCTGCCCGCGCTGGTGACGGTGTTTTTGCTGCAGTTCATCGGGATCTGGAACAACTTCCTGCTCCCGTTCGTGATGATCAACAACGATCACCTGTACCCGCTGACGCTCGGGCTGTACGGCCTGATGATCATCACGGGTGGCCAAGCCGCGCAGTACTCGATCGTGATCGCAGGCGTGCTGGTGTCGATAGTGCCGTTGGCGATCTTGTTCCTGAGTCTCCAGCGCTACTGGAAGATCGACCTGGTCAGCGGAGGCGTGAAGTTCTAGGGGAGCGGCGGGGTGCTGGCGCGTAGTACGGGATAGGCCGGCACCGTCCTGCGGGTCAGGGCGGTGTCGGTCGTCGTCGCGCGGTAGACCGCTTCCTGGGCGACGGCGTTGAGCGCCACGTGCACGGTGGTCAGCTTCGGTACGACGTCACGCAAGGTCGTGATGTCGTCGAAGCCGGCCACGCCGATGTCCTCCGGGATCCGCAGACCGCGCTCTCTCAACCCGGCAAGCGCTCCCAGCGCCATGTCGTCGGTGACGGCGAACACCAGTTGCAAGCTCTGCAGCTCTTCGTCGCTGAGCCCCAGCACGAACTCGCGCGCTCCGGCCCAGCTGAAGCCAGGGTGGTGGACACGGCTCGCAGCATCAGCGACTCCGGACTCGACCAGCCCCGTGACGAAACCCTCGACGCGTTGCTGCATCGAGAGCAGGGGAGTGCCGCTGCCGAGCACCAGGCAGCGTTGGTAGCCGAGGGCGGCGAGCTCGCGCGCAAGTTGCCGCGAACCTTCGTGATTGTCGAAGTCGACGGTTTCGAACGGGAGATCGGAGCGGCTGATCAGTACGACGCGTCCGCCGGTCTCCTCGTAGCGATGCAGCTCGTCGATCAGGTGCTGCGAAGAGGGCGGGTCGACGTACCCGGTGCCGGCCAGGATGATCGCGCGGGGCTGTTGACCGCGGAGCTCGCGGACCAGGTCGAGTTCGCGATCCGCCTGCCGTTCGGTCACCGCGATGGACACGTGCAACCCGAGCGCCTCGGCCTGCTTCATGATCTCGGCGGCCATCGCGGAGAAGTACGGGTCGGAGATCAGGCTGATCACCAGCGCGATCGTTCGCGACGTACCGCGAGCCATCGCCTGGGCCGGCAGGTTCGGCGTGTAGCCGAGCTCCCGCGCCGCCTGGAGAACACGCTCCCGGTAGCTCTCGGCAACCTTCCGCGCGCTGCCGTTCAGCACCCGCGAGGCGGTCGGCTGCGACACCCCGGCCTGCCGGGCGACGTCATCAAGCGTCACCGGCCGCCGCGGCCCCGACTCACTCGACACCCCACTCATCCCCGCAGCCTATCGGCCAAAATCCGCTGGACCCCCGTGATGTGATGACCAACGTGCAGAAAGTCGTCCTGATCACCGGAATGCAGGCCGCCGGCAAGTCCACCATCGCGCCCCTGCTCGCGAGCCGCCTGGGCCCGCCAGCCGCCACCGTCGACGGCGACGTCTACTACCACGCGGTGGTCGCAGGCGCCGCCGGCATGACCCCCGACCCGTCGCCCGAGGCGCTCCGCCAACTGCAACTCCGGTACGACGCCAGTGCCCTCGTGGCGTGCCACTACCTCGAGGCAGGCTTCGACTTCGTCTGCTCCGACATCATCCTCGGCGACCACGTCACCCGCTGGCTCGACTCTTTCAAAGGCATCGCCGACCCCTACCTGGTGGTCCTCAACCCCTCGATCGACTCAATCGTCCAACGCGAGATCGCGCGCGGCTCCAACTCTTACCGCGACTGGCAAGGGCCCGGCCGCACCCTCGCCGACGCCGTAGCCACCCTCCAAGAAGGCCTCAAAGAGACCCCACAGCGCGGCCTCTGGCTCAACACAACCGGCCAAACCGCAGAGGAGTCAACCGACGCGATCCTGGAACAGCTCGAGCGCGCCAGGTGGTGAGTCAGGCGTTGAGGCCCTCGTCCGAGTGCTCTTCCTGGTTGAGCATGGGCGAGACGGGCCAGTCGGCGGGGTAATCGGGGGCGAGTTCCTCGGCTTCGGCGTACAGGCGTTTCTTGTACTTGCGGGACAGGCGGTCGCCGAAGACCATGCCTTGGGTGTGGTCGGTTTCGTGCTGGAGGCAACGGGCCAGCAGGCCGTCGCCTTCATAGCTGACCGGGTCGCCGTTCTGGTCGACGCCGGTGACCCGGGCCCAGTCGGGGCGGACGCACTTGGTGAAGGCGCCGGGCAGCGACAGGCAGCCTTCCTCGCCCTCGTCGAGTTTGCGGTCGTTGCCTTCGGGGAGTTCGAGCACCGGGTTGCAGACGACGCCCTGGTGCCGGTTGCCGGCCTTGTCGGGGCAGTCGAAGACGAACAGCTGCAGGTCGACGCCCACCTGGTTCGCGGCCAGCCCGACGCCCTCGGCCGCGTTCATCGTCGCGACCATGTCGGCGATCAGCTTCTGCAGTTCGGGACCGAAGTCGGTCACGGGCTTGTTCACGTGATGCATCGGCTCCTCACCCCATCGGGTGATCGGCAACACGGAACCAGGCGCAGGCAACGTAGACATGCCGGAAATCCTATCGAGCGCGGTGCCACCCCAAGCCTCTGACCCGGCCGCTGCCGCGAATTTCGTCCGCTGCCGGGTTTATATCCGGGCAGCGGACGAAATAACGGCGTTCGACCGGGCGAGCCGGGGTCAACCGGGCGACGCCGGGGTGGGTCAGGCGTTGTTGATCTCGTCGCGCCAGGAGACCCAGTCGCGGAGGAGGCCGAGGTCGTAGTCGGGGCCGGAGACGCTCACGGTGAACAGGCGGGTGCCGACGTCGAGCAGGGACTTGCCGATCTGCTCGGGGGTCTTGCCGCCGACGCCGGTGGAGCGCTCGATCTCGCCGGGGTCGCGGCCGATGGTGGCGCAGTGCGCATCCAGTACGGCGTGCTTGTGCGCGATCGTCTCCGCGTCGCCGAAGCCGTGCCAGATGTTCGCGTGCTGCGCGACGAGCTTCAGCGTCTTCTTCTCGCCGCCACCACCGATCAGCACCGGAATGTCCCGGGTCGGCGCCGGGTTGAGCTTCGCCCAGCGCGCCTCGATCCGCGGCAACGCCTCGCCGAGGGCGTCCAGCCGGCCGCCCGCAGTACCGAACTCGTAGCCGTACTCGTCGTAGTCGCGCTCGAACCAGCCCGATCCGATACCGAGGATCAGCCGGCCGTTGCTGATGTGGTCGACGGTGCGCGCCATGTCGGCGAGCAGGTCGGCGTTGCGGTAGGAGTTGCAGGTCACCAGCGCGCCGATCTCGACCCGCTCGGTGGCTTCGGCCCAGGCGCCGAGCATCGTCCAGCACTCGAAGTGCAGGCCGTCCGGCTCACCCGACAGCGGGTAGAAGTGGTCCCAGTTGAAGGCGATGTCGACGCCGATCTCCTCGGCCTCGGCGACGGTACGCCGGATGTCGGCGTACGACGCGTGCTGGGGCTGGACCTGGAGGCCGATCCGGACCGGGAAGGCGCTGTACGGACGGGGCGTGGAATCGGTCGATGTCATGACCAAATCCTATACGCCGTTTCGGAGGACCCTCCGGTACGGTCACCATCCGGGCGCCGGGCCGGATCAGGCGATATCGGTAACGGCTGGTCGCTACGGTCGATGTAGCTGTCGAGGGGGAGGGGCCTTCAGCATGCGCATGCACCGAAGGGGCGGCAGGATTCTGCCGGTACGGCCGTGGGGGGACCGGGCCAGGCTCGCGGTCTTCTTCAGTCGGCTCGCGATCAAGGAACATCTCCGGCCGGCTCTGCACGTCAAACCACTGGCAGCAGAGCTGTTCCTGACCGACAACTGCAATCTCAAATGCGTCAGCTGTGCCTGCTGGCGAACAGTCACCCGCAAGGAGCTCGACGGCGCCGAGTGGCGCGACGTGCTCGACCAGCTCGCCGCGCTCGGCATCGTCAAGGCCAACTTCACCGGCGGCGAACCGCTGCTCCGCCGCGACGCGCCCGAGTTGATGGCGTACGCCTACAGCCGGGGCATCCGCAACCTGCACGTCAACACCAACGCGGTGCTGCTGGACGAACGACGCCGTACGGCGGTGCTCGATGCGGGCGTCCGGAGTTTCAACATCTCGGTCGACGGGCCGGACGCCGAGATTCACGAGCGGGTGCGTGGCGTCGAGGGGTCGTTCGACAAGACCATCGGCCGGCTGACCGAACTCGTCGAGCAGCGCGATCGGCTGAAGCTCCGGGTCCGGATGAACTTCACCGTGATGCGGTCCAACATCGAGTCCCTGCCGGACATGATGCGGCTGGCGCAACGGCTCAAGGTCCAGCTCTACCTCAACCTCGCGACCGACCAGACATTCCTGTTCCGCGCCGGCCAGGTGACGCTGGAGACCAGGATCGGCACCGAGCAGATCAACGCCGTACTGGCCGAGGTCGAGCAGCTGCTGCGTGCCGACGGGCGATACCTGCCGCACTTCTCCGAGCTCAGCTACCTGCGACGCCACTTCAGCGACGTACTCCAGCACGATCTACCGTGTGCCGAGTCCCAGCTCAAGCTGATGATCCACTCGACAGGCGAGGTCGGCGGATGCTGGGCACACGATGCCCACGACAACGTCCGGGAGAAGTCGATCGCCGACATCATCGACAGCCAGCGCTACCGCCAGGACCACGACAACTTCTTCAAGAAGGACTGTAAGGGCTGCGGCAGCAACTACGCGCTGAACCTCGCCTGGCGGCCGAGCAGCCACGTCGACAACCTGCTCTGGCACTTCGGTCGCCGAAGCCTAGTAGCTACATGAGGTCTTCCGAGGACCTGTACGACGCACTCGCTGCGACGTACGAGGATCACTTCGCCGCGCCGCATCGCAGGGCGTACGACGACCTGGCCTGGCAAGCATGCACCGAAGCCATCGGTACGACGCGCGCTCTGGTGATCGACGTCGGCTGCGGCGTCGGCCGCTGGTCGCGCAGGTTCCTCGAGCAGGGCCACCAGGTGATCGGCATCGAACCGGCGCCGGGGATGTCCTCCCGGGCTGCAACTCTCCAGGATGACAACTTCACCCTCGTCCGTGATCGCGTCGAGCACGTCGACCTGCCGAGCGCAGCCGCGGACGCCGTTGTCGCGATGGGTTCGCTGCAATACACCGCTGATCCGGCCGCGACCATCGCCCGATGCGCCGCCTGGTTGAAGCCAGCCGGCGTGATGTGCGTACTCGTCGACTCCCTCTTCGGCCTCGTCGTCGAGCTCGTCCGCGCCGACCGCACCGGCGAGGCGATGGAACGACTCTGCACGCGACGAGGCGTGTGGCGCATCGACGACCAGGAAGCCGACCTCCACCTTCTCGACGCCGCCGCACTCCAGGACGCCTTCAAACAGGCAGGCCTGGAAATACTCAGTACTGCGGGGTTGCTGGTCGGCGCGAGTTTTATCGGCCGCGAAGACCTGGTGACTGCGTTGACCGCCGACTATGACGGCCAGCTCGACCAGGAACGCGCGATGGCCGACCACCCCGAGCTGGCCGACCTCGGCAAGCAACTGCTGATCATCGGCCGCCGGACTGCATGATCCCGAGGACCGCGCAGACCACCTTCTCCGCATCGGCGGGATTCATCTCCGACGACATCGGCAACGCGAGCACCTCGTCGGCCAGCACGTCGGTCACCGGCAACTCGATGGCGGGCTCGGCGAGACCCTTCCACTCCTGGCGGTGCAGCACGGGCGCGTAGTACGGCTTCGTCCCGACACCGAGCCGACCGAGTTGCGCAGCCAGCCGGTCGCGATCGGGGAACCTTGCCACCCAATGGACCCATGCGTGGTCGTCGCCAGGCAGAACCTGTTGAGCGACAACTGGCAGCTCCGCGTAGGCAGCGGCCACTCGCCGACGACGCTCGACGAGGACGTCCAGGTGCTCGACCAGATCCACCGCGGCCGCCGCATGCACTTCGCCGAGCATCGAGGACCGAGTCCAGTCGACCGGTGCCTGAAGCGACGCGAGTCGATCGGACGGGATGACGACGAAGCCGCCGGCGCCGGCCGCCGAGACCACCTTGGCGAAACTCATCGAGAACGAGTGCGCATCCGCCTGCGTGCCGACCGGCCGTCCGCCCGAGATGCTGCCGAGCGCCGGGGCCGAGTCGGCGACCAGGCGTACGTCGTACCGGCTGCAGATCGCCTTGATTGCTGGGTAGTTCGCCGGTGCGCCAAGGGTGTCGACGGCAACTACCAGGCTGACATCGCCTGGTAGTAAGGCCTTCTCCAAGCCGACAGGATCGAGCGTCCAGGTCTTCAGATCGACGTCACAGAAGCGAAGCTTGTAGCCGAGCTGCGCCAAAGCCTCAGCAGTCGCGACAAACGTGAATGACGGCAGCACTGCAACCTGACCGGGCTCTGCAGGCCCAGCGACAGCCAGTACTGCGAGCCGCAGCGCTGCCGTCCCCGACGCTGTCGCCAGCAAGGTGTGCTCGTCGGTCAGGTCCAACCGCTCACTCAGTAACTCGGTCAACCTGGTGGTCAGCGGACCACCACTCTTCAGCACGCCGGATTGCAGCGCCGAGGCGGATCGGGCTGCCACGAGATCCGGGGCGAAGGGAAGGGGCGGGATCACCACGGGAAGCGGCGGATTGAACTCTGGGACGACCTCGAGTTCACGGACGAAGCGGCGAAGAGTCTCGTCCAGGTGCTCGTCCTCGACCAGATCGAGCAGCCGGAGGAAGGGTTTGATCGCGAGATCGCCGCTGCTGTCATCGGGTGGCGACGGCAGTACTTCCACCGGCACGTTCAGCTGGAGTTCGTCGAGGACGAGCTTGGCGAGGTCGGTGAGCCGGAGCTTGCCAGTGCCTGCGTTGAACAGGCCGGCCGCGTCTTCCCGCAGTACGGCGTTGGCCAGGTCGTCGGCGGCGATGAAGGTCCGCACGCTGTCGGTGATGCGGATCGGCAGGCCGGCCAAGGCGCGTCGCGCGACTCGGGCAACGACCCGGTCCTGGCCGGAACCGAACAGGTTGGCTGCGCGGAAGATCGTCAGCCGGTTGGCCGGGACGACCGAGGCGACGAGCAACTCCTGGGCGCGCTTCGCCATCCCGTAGACCCAGCGGCCGGCCGGATCCGCTGCGGCGAGCTCGCGACACAGCGGCGCTGCAAGCCATGGTGGGCAAGGGTTCTTGGCTAGCTGGATCGCCTTTTCGCACCAGGCTGTCAGGGCTTCGTCGTCGAGCGGGAGGTCGGCCAGGGGAGTGGCGCCGTAGACCTCGGCCGATGAGATGAGGGTGACGGTTCGGTCGGCGAGAGCCGGCAACAGGCGCGCTGTGGCCAGGGCGTTGTCGAGGACGAGCCGCCACGGATGTGCAGTCCGCGGATCGCTGTTGCCGGCCAGAAGCACCACACGACCATCCGGCAGCACCGGTACGCCGGTCAGCAGGTCGAGCTGGTGGAACCCGGTGCCGTCCGAAGGCGGCCGCCGGTCGACCACGGTGACATGGCGACCCGTCGTACGGGCGTGTGCACGTACTGCCGAACCGACGAATCCTGATCCCCCGACCAGCACCACCGAACGACTCTTGGCCATGACGGTTCCCCCCATCAGCGGCTCCCCCGAATCTGCGAACTGTAACCCTTGCGGATGAGGAATACCATGAGCGAATGACGCAGGGGGGCCGGCGGATGTTGTTGGTGTCGAGCAGCGGGGGAGTGCTGCTCGACGTGCTCGCGTTGCGCCCGTGGTGGCGCAAGCACGATGTGTCGTGGGTGTCGGTGCGGGCGCCCGATACCGCGGAACTCTTGGCTCCGTACGCCGTTCGCTGGGAGTCCGAGCTTCGCCCGCGTCAGCTGGTGGAGCTGCTCCGGGCCGTGCTGCGAGCGCGCCGGATGTTGCGGAGTGCGGGGATCGAGTTGGTGGTGTCGGCCGGGAGTGGGGTCGCGGTGCCGTATTTCTTGGCCGCGCGGCTGGCCGGCGTACCGGCTGTTTGGGTGGAGACGTTCAACGTGATCGGCAAGCCGGGGCTCGCGGCGCGGCTCTGTGCTGCGTTGGCTAGCCAGGTGGTGGTCCAGCACCCAGAGTTGCTCGCGCGGCACCGGCGAGCTGTGAACGTCGGTGAACTCTATTGAGCCGCCTCAACGTCTTCGTCACGGTCGGGATGGGGCCGTGGCCGTTCGATCGGTTGATCGCTGCGTGCTCGGCGTTGTGTGCCGACCATGAGGTGTTCATCCAGACCGGTACGTCGACGCTGGTGCCGCCGTGTCCGCACGAACCGTTCATCGGCTACGACGAGACCATGCGGCGGCTCGCCGAAGCGGATGTCGTGATCACCCACGCGGGGAACACGGTGCGGCTGGTGGAACGGATGGGAAAGGTGCCGATCGCTGTCGCCCGCGAGGCGGCACGTGGTGAGATGCGCAACGATCACCAGGTCGAGTATCTCCGCGCCGAAGAGCCCCGCGGGCGAGTGGTCGCTCTGTGGGGCTCGCTGTCGGAGCTGGCGCGCACGGTAGCCGATCATCCGGCAACCGAGGAGAAGTTGCTAGCGGCAATGAAACCCCTAGCCGCCGTCGACCAAGCCGCACTGGAATCCGTCATGGACCGCGCAACCCAAACCCCATCATCGGGCCCTTGTTCCCCGGCGCGTCGGCGTTCGTCGGTCCCAATTGCCGAGGACAACCCGTTCGCGAAGCACCCGACGGCACGCTATGCCTGGGCTTTCGAGCACCTGCGGTCGCGGACCGGGCGGCATCTGGATCTCGGCATCGGCGACGGGACCTTCCTCTCAGCTTTGAGAGACCGTACTGCGTTGAGTGTCGTCGGCGCGGACCCGCATCCCGGCTACCTCACCGCCTTACCGGGGGCTGAGCCGCTCGTGCGAGTAGGGGAGGACCTCCCTTTTGCCGACGCGTCCTTCGACTCGGTCAGCATGCTCGACGTGCTCGAACACACCCGCGACGAACGGTCGACCCTCGCGCAGGTTCATCGCGTACTCCGGCCAGGTGGTCTGCTGGTGCTGACGGTGCCGGCGCGACACGTGTTCTCGTTCCTCGATCCGGACAACGCGAAATTGCGGCTTCCCCGGCTGCATCGCGCGGTCTATGCGGCCCGGTTCGGGCGGGAGGTCTACCGACAGCGCTTCGAGGACTCGTCGGACGGCCTGCGCGGTGACATGGCATGGGATCGTCAGGAGCACACCAACTATCGGCCCGAGGACCTGCTCGGGATGCTCACCCAGGCAGGGTTTCGGCCCCAGTCGCGGGACGGCGCCAACCTGTTCTGGCGGTTCCTGCAGGTCCCGGCGCTACTGGCTCCGTCCCGAGCGCGCGCTCTCTTCGACGCCCCACTCCGGATCGACGGGTCTGTCTTCAAGTCGGCGAATCTCTTCCTCACTGCCGTCCGCGGCTAGCACTTCTCGGAACCAGGTGATCGTTCGGGCGATGCCTTCATCGAACGTGACCTTCGGCGCCCAGTCCAGGACCTTGGTCGCCAGGCCGATATCCGGGCGGCGAACCATTGGATCGTCCTCCGGCTTCGGGATGGTGGTCAGCTCGGACGACGATCCCACCAGCTCGCGGATCCTGGTCGCGATCTCGCGGACAGTCAGCTCTTCGGGATTGCCCAGATTCATCGGACCCGGGTGATCGGAGGCGGCGAAGCGGGTCACGCCTTCGACGAGGTCGCTGACGTACTGCACCGACCGGGTCTGGCTTCCGTCGCCGGCGATCGTCAACGGGATGCCGCGGAGTGCCTGGGTGACGAAGGCCGGAATCGCCCTTCCGTCCTGGGGGCGCATGCGTTCGCCGTACGTGTTGAAGATCCGTGCGATCCCGGTGTTGACGCCGTGCGTACGCCGGTAGGCCATCGTCAGCGCCTCGGCGTACCGCTTGGCCTCGTCGTACACGCCGCGCGGGCCGACCGGGTTCACATGACCCCAGTAGTCCTCGCGCTGCGGGTGCTCGCGCGGATCGCCGTACGTCTCCGAGCTCGACGCGAGGATGAACCGCGCGCCCTTCTCCCGGGCGAGTCCGAGCGCGTGCAATGTGCCGATCGCGCCGACGGTCAGCGTCTCGATCGGAAGCTGCAGGTAGTCGACCGGGCTGGCCGGCGAGGCGAAGTGCAGCACGAGATCGACCCGACCCGGCACGTGGATGTAGTCGACCAGATCGCACCTGACTAGCCGGAAGTCCGGCGATTCCATCAGGTGCTGGACGTTGGTCGGACTTCCGGTGACGAAGTTGTCCAGACACACGACCTGATAGCCATCGGCCAACAAACGTTCACACAGATGCGACCCAAGAAACCCGGCCCCACCCGTCACGACAGCACGCTGCATCAGATTCCCCCTCCCCAACCTCACCATAAGCCCTCGCAACTTCTCCGGTCCCGTCTGCATCGAGCCAGGTAGTCGTGTTTCTAGCGAAGGGGATTTCATGCGCAGATTGTTCGTCGCGGCGGTGGCTGCGGCTCTGACACTCATTCCAGGCACCACGGCGTACGCCGGTACGCCGTCGCCCGGTGGCCGGATCCTGTACGTCGCCGTGGATGACGCGGCCGGTGGACCAGGAAACATCAAGAGTGTGCAGCCGAATGGTCAGGGCGTTCAGGACACCGGGAAGTCGGCCTACTGGTATTCGTCGCCGGACTACTCGCCGGACGGTTCGCAGATCGCCTATGTCGACGGCTTCAGCATCCGGGCGATGGCATCCGATGGATCGAATGATCGGTGGTTGGTCGACGGGGGTTCGGCCCCGGCGTACCCGCGCTGGTCGCCGGACGGGCAATGGATCATCGCGGAGTCCGGTGGAGACATCTGGCGGGTCAGCAAGGACGGGTTCCCGGGAGGCTGGAGTGATCTGACCGGCACGCACGACAGCAACGATCTGGTGCCTTCCTGGGGACCGAAGGGGCATCGGTTCGCGGCCGCGACCTTCAACGAGGTGCGGATCTACAGTGCGGACGGGTCGCAGGTTCGGAAGATCATTCCGTTGGAGGGGGCCTACCGGCTGGACTGGAATCCGGCTGGAGACCAGCTCGCGGTCGAGGCGCACGGTGATCTGTGGCTGGTCGATGTCGGCACCGGGGCGGTTCAGCGGTTGACGAACACACCGAACGTTCAGGAGCTGAGCCCGGTCTGGTCGCCGGACGGGCGCTGGCTGGCCTACGGTCGCGGGGCCGGCGTCTACGACCCGAACGTCCCTGGCTCCGGTGTCAGCCCAGTCATCTGGCTGATGGACAAGTCCGGCGCCCACCCCCACTCCCTCAACACCACCGGCCTCCCGTCCAGTTGGCGCGCCCAGAGCTGACGGTCGCGGCACCACCGGGTAGGCAGCACGCCGGGGTGCTGACCCTTCGGGCGGGGAAGCTTGGCCTCGGGTGGATGTCATCCGGGGTCGAGCGAGGGGGAATGGGGATGGACGAGCCGGACGAGGTGGCGGAGTTTGCCAGGCTGTTCAACGGGTTCCTGGAGCGGATGCAGTTGCCGCCGGCCGAGAACGCGCGGGAGAGCCTGAGAGAGCGCTTGCTGGCTCACCTCGGGATCGATCCGGAAGACCTACCGGTGGTGTCGGCGAAGTTCTCCGCCTTCGAGCTGCCGAACGTCCAGCTGGCGGTCGAGGCGTGGTTCGACGAGTTCGAGGTGGTCGGGCTGGCCGGTTCCGATCGCAATCACCATTCGTTCTCCGAGTTGCTCGAGCTCTCGGCGCATCGCCGGTACGGCATCGGCTCGGTGGACTACCAGCGGCTCTCGATCGCGGTCGACCAGGAGATGGACTGCGTCGCGTTCGGGTTCTACCTGGGGAGTCAGGGCGAGGACCGGTACGTCGCGCTGCTGCGAGCCGCCAACCCGCAGTACGGGCGTAGTGCGGTGGAGCTGGAGGTCATTGCCGTCAGCAAGGAAGCCGGAGAGCGCTTCCTCGGGGAACTGCCGGCGTTGATGCTGGAGCACAACGTGTTCCGCGGGCAGGTGGTGTCGTTCGAGGGGCACGAGTTCGGTCCTGGGGTCGGGCCGTTCCGGCTGCATGCCCGACCCGGGATCTCGCGCGATGACGTGGTGCTGCCGGACGGCGTACTGGAACGCGTCGAGCGCGAGGTGATCGGCATCGCGGACCACCGCGAGGCGCTGCTCGCAGCTGGGCAGCATCTGCGGCGTGGTGTGCTGTTATACGGACCGCCTGGGACCGGGAAGACGCACACGGTTCGGTATCTGCTGTCACGGCTGCCTGAGTTCACGGTGGTACTGCTGGCCGGGACGAGCATCCGCTATATCGCTGAGGCTTGTGGTCTGGCGCGCATGCTGCAGCCGGCGCTCGTCGTACTGGAGGACTGCGATCTGGTCGCCGAGTCCCGGGATCACATGTATGGGGGAGGGCCGCTGCTCTTCCAGGTGCTGAACGAGATGGATGGTCTGACCGAGGAGGCGGACGTCGCCTTCTTGCTCACCACGAACCGTGCTGATCTGCTGGAGCCGGCGCTGAGCCAGCGACCTGGTCGAGTCGATCTTGCTGTCGAGATACCGCTGCCTGACGCCGCTGGTCGTGCGCGGTTGCTGTCGCTCTACGGACCGGCGCTGTCGCTGACCCCTGCGGTCGTCGATGAGGTGGTGGCGATGACGGAGGGTACGACGGCTTCGTTCGCCAAGGAGCTCGTACGCCGGGCAGTCCTCGGAGGCGCCGAGAACGACTCCGTCCCCGGTGACGCCGAACTCCGCGCCGCCGCCGAAGACCTCCTCTCCGACCGAGACGCCCTCACCCGCCGCCTCCTGGGCGCCACCGACCCCGTCCCCTACACCACCCCACCAGAAGCAACCCCAGGTCTCGCCCCAACCTCCTACTGAGCATTCTGAATCGTGCGAAGCTCGTCGCATCCTCCGGCGGACGGAGATTGTCGGCAGCGCCCGATAGGTTGCGCTCATGGAGCTGCACGGACGACCCGACCCGCCCACCGAAGTCGGAGAGAAGGAGACGCTGGTCGCGTTCCTCGACTTCCAGCGCGCCACCCTGCGCTGGAAATGCGACGGCCTGACGCCCGAGCAACTAGGGACCGCCGTCCTCGCGCCCTCCACGCTCACCCTGCACGGGCTCGTCCGGCACATCACCGAGGACGAACTCGGCTGGTTCGGCGGCACCTTCACCGACCAGCCCGCCAACTACCCGTACTACACCCCCGAAACCCCCGACCGCGCCTGGACCGACCTCGACCCAGCCGCGTACGCCGAGGACCTCCGTCGCTACGACGAAGCCGTCACCGCAGCGCGCGCCGCCATCGCAGACCTCGACCCCAGCACCATCGGATCGGACAACGGCGAACGCTTCTCCCTGCGCTGGGTCCTCACCCACATGATCGAGGAATACGCCCGCCACAACGGCCACGCCGACCTGCTCCGAGAACACCTCGACGGCGCAACAGGCGAGTAGCGCACCGGCACCGACGGACGCTCCCGTGGCCTTGCCGACGGAGCTTATTCCTTGCTGTTGAGTGGGTCGCGGCCGATGAAGGCCAGCAGGCGGGTCTGTACGTCGGCGTCGGCCGGCACATGGACCGCCGGGCCGTACTGGCCGGAGGAGCGGAGGAGGTCCTCGATCGGGGTCATGCCGGCGAGGAGGTCGGCGCAGAAGTCCGCGTCGAGCTGCTCGTCCTGGCCGGTGGCGCGGGCGAGGTCCCAGGTGTGGAGGAAGACATCCGTTGTGTAGAAGCGATCCACCGCGTCAGGGAGAGGCAGCTCGCCGACCATTGGGTGCTTGAACGGGGTGGTCGACTCAGGTCCGTCGAGCAACCGCTGCACTGCGTCGGCGTGTACTTGCCAGGCGGCGACCGGGTCCTCTTCCGTTGACGGTCCGCGGTCGAGGTCCAGACCGGTCGCGCTCTTCAGAAAGCCAGGGAACCACTCGACCAGGTGCCCGACCACATCTCGAGCACGCCAATCCGGCACCGGAGCCGACGCGTCCCAGTCGGACACACCCAACACCCGCTTGCTGAACCCAGCAGCCACCACCCGATGCCGCTCACCCGGCTCCACCGGAAGACTCATCTCTCCACCCCAGCAGCGATCCCGGCGCTCTCATCTGCGATGGTTCCCGCATTCTCATCGGCGATCCCGGCGCCCTCACCTGCTGCGAGCAGGTCGTCCAGTTTGGCGTAGCCCTCGTTGAGGCCGGTTTCCATGCCGCTGCGGAGCCAGGCGTCGCGGCTTTCGAAGCTGTCGCACAAGGACTGGGTGTGCAGCCGGGTGCGGCCGTCGCCGAGGTCTTCGAAGGTGAGCGTCTCCAGCGCGACCCCGTCCGGGTCGCCCTCCCAGGTGAACGTCTGCACGATCCGGCCCGGCCGCACCTCGTGGAAGCAGCCGTAGAACGCGAACTCCATCCCGTCCCGGGCAGACACATACCGCCAGTTGCCACCAGTTCTCGCATCCCAGCGGTCCACGGTGGTCGTCATCCCCTCCGGACCGACCCACCGAACGAACACCTCCGGGTCGGTATGCGCCCGCAACAACTGCGCCGGCGTACCGGCGAAGTCGCGGGTGAGCCGGATGATCGGAACCGCCGGATCCGCCTCGATCGCCGTCTTCTTCACTGTCTCGTTCATGCCGTCTCCTCGCGTGCCGGGTGCTGCCCGGTCGCCTCGTCGTCCATCTCCGCCAGTACCGCGTCCAACCGCTGGTACCGCGCCTCGGCCCGTTGCCGATACCGCTCGATCCACTTCGTCATCAGGTCGAAGACCTCCGCCTCCAGATGCACCGGACTGCGGTGCCCGTCCGAAGACCGGCTGACCAGCCCGGCCTGCTCGAGCACCTTCAGATGCTTCGAGATCGCCTGCACACTCACCTCGTACGGCGCCGCCAGCTGACCCACACTCGCGTCGCCCTCGGTCAGCCGGGCCACCAGATCCCGCCTGGTCGGATCAGCCAACGCGGCAAACACCTGCGACAACGGATCACTCATCCCCAACTCCCCAACCTCAACCACTCGGTTGACAATGACCGTAGATCCCAGCCGACTCGTTGTCAACCAGTTGATTGAGGATGGAGCGAGAGTCGCAGCCGGGTGCACCTCGGGTGATGGCAGGATCCGGTCCCATGAACGACTCCGCGAGACGTCAACGAGAAGCCGATCTGGTCGCCTACTACGACGCTGAGGTCCGTGAGCGTGCCGACCGGCCGCTGCCCTCCGACCGGCTGGCGCAGCGGGACGCTTTCGTGGCCCAGTTGAAGGATGAAGGGCTCGAGCGCGTCCTGGAGATCGGCTCGGGGCCAGGCCGGGACGGCGAGGCGTTCGTCGCTGCTGGGCTGACCTACACCGGCGTCGACCTTGCCCCCGAAAGCGTCAACGCCTGCCGGGCACTCGGCCTCGATGCCCACGTAGCTTCGGTCCTCGAACTGCCTTTCGAGGATGCCGCCTTCGACGCCGGATGGACGATGAGCACCTTGCTGCACATCGCCAACGAAGATCTGCCGGCAGCCCTGGCGGAGATCGTGCGAGTCCTCCGCCCCGGTTCGCCGCTCGCGATCGGCCTCTGGGGAGATGAACTCGTGCGCGAGCACTCCTGGGACGACGATCGCGACTTCGGACCCCCGAGGTTCTTCAGCATCCGCACGGACGACGTACTGCGCGAAGAGCTGGCGAAGCACGCAACGATCGAGCAATGGACGACCTGGGAGGTCGGCGGCCCCATGCACTACCAATGGGCGCTCTTGCGAACAGCCGGCTGACTTGCGCCTTCGGCGTACCGGCTGACTTGCGCCTTCGGCGTACCGGCTGACTTGCGCCTTCGGCGTACCGACCGACATGAGGTATGTGCCGGGGAAGGGCTTGCCGCTTCGGTGGCGAGCGTGAGCTGAGCGTGAGTGGGGGAGGTCAGGCGGACACCTCATGTCCGTCGGCACACGCCAGACGCTCGGCCGGCATCGGGTGGGGCGCAGCGACTGGGCCGCGATGAGGGTGCCGTCGTCAATGCCGACGGAGGAGCCGCGTCTGGGGTGGGAGCCCGGCGTCGTAGGAGCTGGCGACGGGGTGGGCCTTTCGGGGTGGTTGCGGATGGAGGTGGAGTAGCTACTCTCTGGGGATGGGTGGTAAGTCGAGGATTGCGCCGGTTCGTTGGGATCCGCCGGATGCGGCGGCCGAGCGGGAGCCGCGGCCGTTGCAGGTCGAGGTTGTGGCGTTGCCGGGGGAGGGGCCGGAGGATGCGCTGATCGACGAGGACGGGAGTGTTATCACCGGGCTCGTGGACGGGCGGATTCTCGAGGTCAGTGCCGATGGACGTCAGATCACCACGCTGGCGGATACCGGCGGGCGCCCGTTGGGACTCGAGTGGTTGCCCGACGGGAAGCTGCTGATCTGCGACGCCGATCGCGGTCTGCTCACGCTCGACAAGGATCGGCACCTCGAGACCCTGCTCAGCGATATCGGCGGGCGACCGATGAAGTTCTGCAACAACGCGGACGTGCTGCCCGACGGCACCATCTATTTCACCGACTCGTCGACCAGGTTCGGCGTGCACGAGTGGATGGCCGACCTGCTCGAGCACTCCAGTACCGGCAGTGTCTACCGGCTGACCCCGGACGGCGAGCTGACCACGCTCGCCACCGGCCGCCCGTTCCCGAACGGCGTCGCGCTCAGCGGCGACCGCAACACCCTCTTCTTCGCCGAGACCGCGAGCTACGGGCTCTACAAACTCGACCTGACCAACCCCGACGCCGAACCGGTCCTCGTCGCCCAGATCCCCGGCCTGCCCGACAACATCGCGCGCGGCTCGGACGGTCTGATCTGGGTCGCCATCGGCTCGCCCCGCAACGCCCTCCTCGACCTTCTGCTGCCAAAACCGCCGGTACTACGGAAGCTCGTCTGGGCCCTCCCCGATGCGGTCAAACCCAAGGCAGCCGACATCATCGAGATCCAGGCGTACGACGACGACGGCAACCTGATCCACGATCTCCGCGGCAAGCACCCGAACTTCCACATGCCCACAGGTGTCCGCGAACGCGACGGCAAGGTCTGGCTCAGCAGTCTCGGCACCACCACCCTCGCCACCTTCCCCACGCCGGCGCGTTAGCCGATCTGCCAGGACCGCTTCGACAAGCCGTACCAGAATCCATCCACGACGGTAGAAGCGGAGCCGAGCGATTTCTCCGCCGCACCCAAAGACACGAACAGCGGCGCGAAGTGCTCGGTCCGCGGATGCGCGATCCCGGCCGCCGGC
Organism: Kribbella sp. NPDC006257; assembly: GCF_040613535.1. Lineage (NCBI taxonomy): Bacteria > Bacillati > Actinomycetota > Actinomycetes > Propionibacteriales > Kribbellaceae > Kribbella > Kribbella sp. NPDC006257. The sequence goes on along the minus strand of NZ_JBEXSJ010000007.1, from coordinate 105,260 downwards.
GCCTTGTGCAGGAAGTCGATCAGCGAATCCAGATCCTGCGCAGCCAACGCCCGCTGCGCCCAGTCGTCGAACTCGATCGACCACGAAGGTGCCGGCCCGTCCGGCCCGCCGCTCATGCTCATGGCGCTGAGATTGTGCGTGGTGAACCCACTCCCGATGATCAGCACGCCCTGGTCCCGCAGCGGAGCCAGCTTGCGCCCGATCTCGAAGAGCTTCGCCGGATCGAGCGTCGGCATCGACACCTGCAACACCGGTATGTCGGCGTCGGGGTACATCTCCTTCAGCGGCACGTAGGCGCCGTGGTCCAGCCCGCGCGACGGATCGTCGTACACGGGAGTGCCCGGAGCCGACAGCAGCTTCAGCACCTGCGCGGCCAGCGAAGGAGCACCCGGTGCGGCGTACTGCACTTCGTAGTACCGGTCGGGGAAGCCCCAGAAGTCGTAGAACAGCGGGACGGTCTCCGTCGCCGCGAGGGTGAGTGGGGCGGCCTCCCAGTGCGCCGAAACGATCAGGATCGCGGTCGGCTTGGCGAGGCCGGCCGACACCGCGGCGAGTTCCGCGGTCCAGACGCGGTCGTCGGCCAGTGGTGGCGCGCCGTGGCTCAGATAAAGCACCGGGGTGGTCATGGCTTCCTGCCTCTCAGAAGGGTGTCACCTTCCTCAATATAGTTGAACACTCAATCTATTCCCAGAGCTCAGCCTCGGAGTCGACCGGATACTGTGCGGACCATGCGATTCGGAATCACGATCCTGCCCGAGTACCGCTGGTCGGAGGCCGCGCCGAGATGGCGGCGCGCGGAGGAGCTCGGCTTCGACCATGCCTGGACCTACGACCACCTCACCTGGGGCGGCCTGCAGGACTCACCGTGGTACGGGACGACGCCCACCCTGACCGCCGCCGCGCTCGTCACCGAAACGATCAAACTCGGCACCTTCGTCACCAGCCCGAACTTCCGGCACCCGCTGGCGCTGACCCGCGACATCCTCGCGCTGGACGACATCTCGAACGGCCGGTTCCTCTGCGGGATCGGCGCCGGCGGTGGGATCGACACCACCATCCTCGGCGGCGAGGAGCTGAGCCCGCGGCAGAAGGTCGACCGGCTGACCGAGTTCGTCGAACTGCTCGACACTCTGCTCACCACCGACAAGGTCGACTACAAGGGCGAGTACTTCGAGACGCGCAACGGCCGCACGTTGCCGGGCTGCATCCAGCAACCGCGGGTGCCGTTCGTGATGGCCGCGAACGGACCGCGATCGCTCCGGCTCGCCGCCCGGTACGGCGCCGGCTGGGTCACCACCGGCCAGAAGGCCGACGGGTACGACGACTGGTTCCGCGGCGTCGCCGAACTCGGTCGCCGGCTGGACGACGTACTGCAGGGGAAGCCCATCGACCGCTACCTGTCGATCGACAACTCCCGGTTCGCGCTGAGCAGCGTGGCCGCCTTCGAGGACGCGACCGGCCGGGCCGCCGAACTCGGCTTCAGTGACGTGATCACCCACTGGCCGCGGGCCGAGGGCGTGTACGCCGGGAGCGAGGACGTGCTCGAAGAGGTAGCCGCCGAGGTCATTCCCCGTTGGAAGGGGTAGCTCGGCGGACCCAGAGCGGTACGGCGTACCAGAAGAAGAGGAACCAGGCGAGGACGATCCCGACGATCGCGAAGGCGGCCGGGCGGGGGACCACCACGTCGAGCGCGAGCAGCAGGCCGCCGCTGATCGCGACGATGAGGAAGGCGAGGCCACCGGCCGCCATCCGGCCGGCGATCGGGATCATCCGGTCGCGCATCTTGCGCTGGAACAAGATCCGGTGGAACGAGACCGGTGCGAGCAGCAGGCCTACCGCGAGCCCGGAGGCGATCAGGGTGCCCGCGTAGACGGCGTGGGTGAAGTTCCCGGCGTCCTGGAAGCGGTTGCTGAACGGGATGCTGAGCAGGAACGCGAACAGGATCTGGGTGCCGGTCTGCGCCAGCCGCAGCTCCTGCAGCAGCTCGTTCCACTGCCGGTCGAGGCGTTCGCCGGTGTCCTCCTCCTTGCGGGAATAGCGCGCAGGCGGCTCGTCGTTCGTCATCGTTCTCCTCGCGGGTCGCGACGAATCTACCCCCGCCGGAAACGCTGGAGAGGGCCACACACCGATTGGTGTGTGGCCCTCTCGTTCTCAGTTTTTCGAAGGCTGATCCGAAGATCAGATCGGGCGGATGTTCTCCGCCTGAAGGCCCTTCTGGCCCTGGGTGATCTCGAACTCGACGCGCTGGTTCTCGTCCAGCGAGCGGAAGCCCGAGGTCTGGATGGCCGAGTAGTGCGCGAACACGTCCGCGCCACCGTCATCCGGGGTGATGAAGCCGAAGCCCTTGTCAGCGTTGAACCACTTGACAGTACCGACAGCCATTGTTGTCTATCTCCTTGATGGCTTGTAACAAGACGCGATCCACACCTCATGAACCGCGTGTCGCCGAAAGGCCCCAGACGACGAAACCGGCCGTACAGCACAGCAAAAGTCAGTGGGAGTCCAAAACTGCAACGCGATAACTGTAGCCGATCTCGGGCGCAGTGTGGGGGGTGATCGGGAACACGTGTCGCGGATAGTTGCCGCTCGCCACGCTCCGTGTCCGGCTCGTGGCAGCGATGACGGGCAGCACCCGACCCGGCGTGACCCGGGCCCGAGACAACGAAACCCACGCCGACCTGCTGTTTCTCCGCCGGCCCCGCTCCCGCAAGCGATTCCGTCGGCCGACAAGGAAGGACAACAGGCTCTGTACGCCGGGTAATGGCGAGCCGAATCTCTCGGCGTGTCGCAGTCTGGACAACTGTTGTGCGGCAGAGAAAAGTGTCCGTACGACGTGAGACGGAGGCGGGACTTGATCCTCAAAGTGGTACGCAGCGGCGGATTCGCCGGGTTGATCGCCCAGGGGGAGCTCGACACGACCGCCGAACCGGACAGCGAGCGGCTCGAACAGGCCGTCCAGGCGCTCGATCCGGAGCAGCTCGGGTCCGGTCGTCCCCAGCCCGATCGGTACGTCTACCGCCTCGAGGTGCGCGAGCACGCCGAGGCCGAGCCCACCCAGCTCACCGTCGCCGAGCAGGACCTCGACCACGACACCGCCTGGCTGGTCGACCGCGTCCTGCGCCGCGAGTAGCTTCGCCGGGAACAGCAAAGGGGGAGCTCCCGCAAGAGCTCCCCGTCAAAAACCTCAGCGCCAGTCGATCTCCGGCGCGCGGTAGAAGTTCACGCTGAGCGCATCCCAGCGCGATCCCTGGGCGCCCAGGCGCACCTTGTAGGTCTCCCAGTTGTGCGCCGACGCCTGCGACCAGCCCAGCTCGGCGATCCCGGGCAGCCGCGGGAACGCCATGTATTCGAGCTTGTCGAGGTTGTCCAGCGTCTCGGTCCAGATCGGCGCCTCGACACCCGCCACGGCCTTCTCCGGCAGGTTCGGGACCAGCGTCGCCGGGTTCCAGTCGTACGCCGTCTTCACGTCGACCAGACCCGCCCAGTCCTGCCCGTACGGCGTGTTCTCGTCGTACTTCATGTCCAGATACGCCCGGTTCGCCGGCGACATCACGACGGTTGCACCCTTCGCAGCGGCCTTCCGAGCGAGCTCCTGCGAGCCCTCGTCGTCAGTACCCCAGTACTGCGCGATACTTCCCGGCGGAAGGTCGGTGTCGCCGATCTCCTGCCAGCCCATCACGCGCTTGTGCTGCTTGGTGATGGACGAAGCAGCCTTCGGGATGAAGGTCTGGTAGTCCGTGTGCGGAGTCGAGTGCGCCTCGTCGCCACCGAGGTGGACGATATCTCCAGGAGTCTGCTGCGAGACCTCACGGAACACGTCGTCCAGGAACTTGTAGGTGATGTCCTTGGCGACACAGAGCGAGCTGAAGCCCACATCGGTTCCCGTGTAGAGCGGAGGCGCCACCCCGTCGCAGTTCAGTTCCGCGTACGACGCCAGCGCGGCATTCGTGTGCCCAGGAGTGTCGATCTCGGGGATCACCGTCAGGTAGTGGTCCGCGGCGTACTGAACGATCTCCTTGTACTGCGCCTTCGTGTACGACCCACCAGGGGTGCCGTCCACTTCCAGGCTGCCGCCGTACGTCGTGAGCCGCGGCCAGCTGTCCACCTGGATCCGCCAGCCCTGGTCGTCGGACAGGTGCAGGTGGAGCTTGTTCAGCTTATAGAGCGAGATGAGGTCGATGTAACGCTTCACCTCGGCCACCGAGAAGAAGTGCCGGGACACGTCGAGCATCGCACCTCGGTAGGCGTACCGAGGCGAGTCGGAGATCGTCGTACCGGCGATCTTCCACGGGCCTGCCTGGCGGGTCCGAGCGTCGGCCTTAGCGGGCAGGAGCTGCCGCAGGGTGGTCACGCCGCGGTACAGGCCCTCAGGCGTCGCAGCGGTGACGGTGAGCCTCGAACGCTCGGCTCGCAGCTGATAGCCCTCGGCGCCGAGGGATGCTGGGCCGTTGGTGGACAGCCGGATGTCGGCGAAACCGGGGAGCACTGGCAAGACGGGCAGCTTGTAGCCGGTGGAGCGCCGCAGCTGGGCGGTGAGCTGGTCGGCGACCTTCTTGGCCGCACGGCTCTCCTTGGCGGACGAGTCGATGCCCACGATGCTCCACGGCTGCAGCGTGAAGGTCTGGTTGGGCAGGGCGTGCTGCGAGGTTGGCTGGGGGATCAAGGCAGGCGCTCCCTGGGCCGATGGCTGGGCGGCGGCGGGCGTCGTGGCGGCGATCAGGGGTGTCGCTAGCAGTGCGGCCGTGAGCAGGCCGGCCAGCGAGACCCGACGATTGAGGCGGAGATGTCGGTCCATGACCGGAAGTGAACGACGGCTCACTGCCGGAGTCAAGATCAATTGGCAAACTCCTTAACTATTTCAGCTGTACTTGCGCGCCATGGCCAGCGCAGGCGCCACGTACGCCGAGCCGAACATCACCACGTGCGTCAGCAGCGGGTGCAGCCGGTGCAACCCGACCCGGTCGCGCCAGCCCTCGGTCAACGGGTGCGCCTCGTCGTACGCCCGCAGTACGCGCTCCAACTGAGGCATGCCGAACAGGCCGAGCATGGCGAGGTCTGTCTCGCGGTGTCCGCCGTGAGCGGCCGGGTCGATCAGGTGGACTCCGTCGGCGGACCAGAACACATTGCCGGACCACAGGTCGCCGTGGATACGCGACGGGCGCTCTTCCGGATCGTCGTACGCGCCCGATGCCAGCGTGCGGCACAGCTTCTCGAAGACCTCCAGCTGCCGCCCGTCGATCGTGCCCTTGTCGTAGGCCATCCGTAGATACGGCTGGATGCGGTAGGTCGCGTAGAACTCCCCCCACGAGTCGACGGGCTCCAGGGCATGCGGTAGCTCGATCGTGCCGATGAACCCATCGGTTTCCCACCCATCAGGCGGTACGCCGAAGTGGTGGGCGCCGGCGTCGTGCAGGACCGCCAGGCGCCGGCCGAGTTCGTCGGCCGCGGCACCGGTCGGCGGAACCGGCAACAGCCTCGGCGTGGCGAGCCGGCCGGGGGAGACCTCGAGCGGTTCGACGACGGGCACGCCACCCGGTACTGCGAGCCAGCGCAACCCGGCAGCCTCCACCTCGAAGAACCCGGGCGGCGCATCGTGCCGTTCCTTCACGAAGACGGGGACGGTCATGGACGGAACTCTGCCAGTTCAGGGACTGATCCTGCTGAGGTGTCAACCGATCGGGGCGGTGGGGTGGGGAAGGAATCCAACACCGCGTGTCGAAAGATGCGCGCGGGGTGGTCGACCTGTCATCGTAGGCGGCCGGGCCTTCTGACCAGGACGGGCCCGGTCGCATGATTCACGAAGCTGGAGGACAGATGACGCAGGTGGCAGAGCAGCCGGGCAGTACAGCCGGGCGGCTCGGCTCGGTGGTACTGGATTGCCCGGATCCACTCGAGCTCGCCCAGTTCTACTCAGCTCTGTTCGGTCTGGAGATCGATGAGCACGGCGACGGCGATTGGCGGAGCCTGACCGGCCCCGGCTCGTCGCTCGCCTTCCGGCGTTCGGAGGACTACGTTCCCGCCACCTGGCCGGGGATCGAAGCACAACAGCTCCATCTCGACCTGATCGTCGATGACCTGGCCAGTGGTCACGCCACGGTCGTCGCCCTCGGCGCCGAACCGCTTGACCCGGTCGATGCACCACCGGCGGAGAACGAGCGCGGCTGGCGGGTCTACGCGGACCCGGCCGGCCACCCGTTCCGGATCTGCCTGGAATAACGCAAACAGCGGTACCCCGGCGCCGGTCGATCCTTCGGGATCGGCCGGCGCTTCTCGTTTCCGCTCCGCCGAACTGGGCAGTGGACCGCTGGAGGTGCCGTCGTGTTCGAGGGCTTCGAGGATTTCGAACTGCAGACATCCGGTACGACGATCCGCGGCCGGCGGGGCGGGACCGGGCCGCCGATGTTGCTGTTGCACGGGTTGCCGCAAACGCATCTGATGTGGCACCGGGTCGCCCCGAGGCTGGCGCGCCGGTTCACGGTCGTGGCGACTGATCTGCGGGGCTTCGGCGACAGCGGGAAGCCGGACGGACCGGCCGACCATTCGGCGTACAGCATGCGGGCGCTCGCTGAGGATCAGGTCGAGGTGATGGCCGCGCTGGGTCATCGGGACTTCCGGGTGGTGGGTCATGATCGCGGCGCGCGTTGCGGCTACCGGATGGCGCTCGATCGCCCGGATCGGGTGGTCCGGCTGGCAGTCCTCGACATCGTGCCGACGGCTGAGGCATTCGAGCGGGCGGGTAAGGAGTTCAGCCTCGGCTACTGGGTCTGGTCGTTCCTCGCGGCGCCCGAGCCGATCCCGGAGACGCTCATCGCGGGTGCACCGGAGGTGTTCGTCGGGCGGTTGCTCGACAGTTGGTCCGCGACACCGGCTGCATTTCCTGCTGAGGTGCGCGCGCAGTACGTCGAGAAGTTCCGTGATCCCGCGACGGTGCACGCGATCTGCGAGCAGTACCGGGCGGCGGCGACGCTCGATCACGACCACGATCGCGCCGACCGGGACGCCGGCCGACGGATCGCCTGTCCCGTTCTCGCGCTGTGGGATCCGGGCGGTGCGGTTGCGCAGTGGTACGACCCGCTGGAGATCTGGCTGGAGTGGGCCGACGACGTGACCGGGGCCGCTATCGGCGCCGGCCACTTCCTGCCAGAGGAGGCACCGGACGAGACCGCCGAACGGCTCATCGACTTCCTCTGAGGCATTGACAACACATTGTCAAAATGACAAGATGTTGTCATGACTGAGAACACCGCGATTGTCCATCTCGCCGTTTACGACACGCTCGCGGACTGGGAGACCGGGTTCGCGACCGCTCACCTCAACAAGCCGCTGTGGCACAAGACCCCCGGCCGGTTCGCCGTGCGGACGGTCGGGCAGAGCCTCGAGCCGATCACCACGATGGGCGGCTTGCGCATCACGCCGGATCGCGCTCTCGCGGACCTCACGCCCGCGGAGAGCGCGATGCTGATCCTGCCCGGGAACGACATCTTCGCGACCGAGGCGTTCGTGCCGTTCGTCGAGAAGGCCCGGGAGTTCCTGACGGCCGGGGTGCCCGTGGCGGCGATCTGTGGCGCTACCGGCGGCCTCGCGATGGCTGGTCTGCTCGACGACCGGGCGCACACCAGCAACGCGGCGGCGTTCCTGGACAGCCTTGGCTACAAGGGTGCCGAGCTGTATCGCGAGGAGCCGGCCGTGACCGACGGCGACCTGATCACCGCCGGAGCGACGGCGCCGGTCGAGTTCGCGCGCGAGATCCTGGCGCGTCTCGACGTGATGGAGCCGCAGGTGCTGGCGTCCTGGTACAAGCTGTATGGCAAGCAGGACCCGGCCGGGTTCTACGAACTGATGTCCGCCTGACGCAGCAGGGAACATGATGACCAAACGCGAGCAAGAACTGCTCAGCGCCGCCGCGTTGACGGCGTTCAAGCTGAACGGGCAGTTCCTGGAGTTGGCCGAGCATCTGGCTCGGCCAACTGGCCTGACTGCCACCTGGTGGCAGGTGCTCGGTGCGGTACGCGACGAGCCGATGACCGTGTCGGGGGTCGCTCGGGAGATGGGCATCACTCGGCAGGCCGTGCAGCGGACCGCTGACCTGTTGGTCGGCCGCGGCCTGGCGGAGTACCACGACAATCCCGCGCATCGCCGCGCCAAGCTGATAGCGCTGACGCCGGAGGGGCGCGCCGCGATGATGGCGATCGGCCCGCACCACGCGCACCACGCCCGCGAACTCTCCGCAGTACTGGGCGCCGACCAACTGGCCGAGGCGGTAGCCGCTCTGGCCAAACTTTCCCAGGCCTTGGACGCCTTGGACCTCACCGACTAAAAAATTCCGGAACCAGAATCTGCCCACCCTCCGCCTTTCTTTTCTTCACCGACGAGAAGTTCCGGAACCAGACTCAGGGAACGTTCCCTTGACACTAGGGTGAACACGCCTCAATCTCTGAGAGAGCGCTCTCTCGCCTGCAGGACGATGTCGCCCATCCGTCTCCTGATTGGTTCCGCCATGTCGAAATCCCCACCCGTACTCCGCCGATTGCTGCTCCTGGTGACCGCAGCGGTCCTGATCGCCACAGCCCTCGTCAGCGGCAGAGCTCAGGCTGCCGTCACCCTCCTGTCCCAAGGCAAGCCCGTCACCAGCTCGTCCACCGAAGGCGCCGGTACGCCGGCCGCGGCCGCCGTCGACGGCAACACCGGCACCCGCTGGTCGAGCGCTTTCAGCGACCCGCAATGGCTCCAGGTAGATCTAGGCGCGACCGCAGCCGTTACCCGCGTAGTACTGAACTGGGAAACGGCCGCCGGGAAGGCCTTCCAGCTTCAGGTCTCCGATAACGCGAACGGTCCGTGGACGAACATCTACTCGACCACAACAGGCACCGGCGGCGTCCAGTCCGTTGATGTCACCGGCAACGGCCGCTACGTCCGCATGCTCGGCACCCAACGCACCACCGGCTACGGCTACTCGCTCTGGGAGTTCCAGGTGTACGGCGACACCGGCGGTGGAACGGGCCCGGTGATCCCGCCGACCGACCCGATGAACCCCGACTTCGGCCCGAACGTCGACGTGTTCACCCCGGCCACGCCGCAAGCCCAGATGCAGGCCCGACTGGACCAGGTCGCAGCCCAGCAACACACCAACCAGTTCGGCACCCAGCGCAACGCGCTGCTCTTCAAGCCGGGCACCTACACAGCCGACGTCAACCTCGGCTTCAACACCCAGGTGGCCGGACTCGGTCTCTCACCCGACCACGTGAACATCAACGGCCACGTCCGGGTCGAGGCCGACTGGCTGCAGCAGGGCGACAACCCGAACAACAAGCAGAACGCCACCCAGAACTTCTGGCGTTCCGCTGAGAACATGGCCGTCACCCCACCGAACGGTCAGATCGAGCGCTGGGCAGTCGCCCAAGCCGCGCCGTACCGGCGGATGCACCTCAAGGGCGCACCGGAGATCCAGCTCTGGAGCGGTGGCGACGGCTGGGCCAGCGGCGGTCTGTTCGCCGACACCAAGATCGACAACCGGGTCGTGTCGGGTGCGCAGCAGCAGTGGATCTCCCGGAACTCGGAGTTCGGCAGCTGGGCCGGATCGGTCTGGAACATGGTCTTCGTCGGTACGACGGGCGCCCCGCCGCAGCACTTCCCGGACCCGGCCCACACGGTCGTCGGCACCACGCCGGTGATCCGCGAAAAGCCGTTCCTGTACGTCGACAACGCGGGCAGCTACAACGTGTTCGTCCCGGCGCTGCGGCAGAACTCCTCCGGCACCAGCTGGTCGCACGGACCCGCAGCCGGTACGTCGATCTCGCTCAGCCAGTTCCTGGTCGCCAAGCCGGACACCCCGATCGCGACGATCAACGCTGCTCTCGACCAGGGCAAGCACCTGCTGCTCACGCCTGGCATCTACCACCTGACCGACGCCATCAAGGTGACCAAGCCGAACACCGTGGTCCTCGGCCTCGGGATGGCGACGCTGCAGCCCGACAACGGCACGAGCGCGATCACCGTCGCGGATGTCGACGGTGTCAAACTCGGCGGCCTGCTGATCGATGCGGGCGCGGTCAACTCGCCGGTGCTGGTTCAGGTCGGCACTCCCGGTTCAACGGCGAACCACGCGGCCAACCCCACCTCACTGCACGACGTGTTCGTTCGCATCGGCGGTGGTTCACACCTCGGCAAGGCAACGGTCAGCCTGCAGGTCAACAGCAACAACGTGATCGGCGACCACATGTGGCTGTGGCGCGCAGACCACGGCGACCAGGTCGGCTGGACCGTGAACACCGCGGCCAACGGGTTGGTGGTCAACGGCAACGATGTGACCATGTACGGCTTGTTCGTCGAGCACTACCAGCAGTACGAGACGCTGTGGAACGGCAACGGCGGACGGACGTACTTCTACCAGAACGAGATGCCGTACGACGTACCGAATCAGTCCTCGTGGACGAGCGGTGGCGGGACGCAGGGCTGGGCGGCGTACAAGGTCGCGAACAATGTCACCACGCATGAGGCCTGGGGCGTCGGCAGCTATACCTTCTTCCAGACCACCCCGTCGATCGTGAGCAGCCACGCCTTCGAAGTTGCGGACACTCCGGGCGTCCGCTTCCACGACCTGGTCACGGTCTCCCTGGGCGGCGTCGGCACCATTAACCACGTCATCAACAACGCCGGCGCCACAGCCAACCTCGCCAACCAGCAGAGCTACCTGGTCAGCTACCCCTAGGCGGTCAGAGCCTTGCGGATGCGCTTCTCCGAGACTGGATAAGGCGTCCCGAGGGTCTGGGCGAACAGGCTGATCCGGAGTTCCTCGAGCATCCACCGGACCTCGAGGAGCTCCGGACTCGGGTATTTGCCGGTCGGGACCGCTTTCAGGCGTTTCTCGTACTCCGCGGTCAGCGTGTGGACGATCGCCATCCCGGAGCGGTCGCGCATCGCGTTGGCGCCGATCTTGTCGAGACGCTGCTCGATGCCGCGCAGGTAGCGGACCAGGTCGGGTAGACGTCGCGCACCCGCTTCGGTGATGAAACCGCGATGCACTAGTCCTTCCAACTGACCACGTACATCGGAGAGTGCGGCGAGCAGGGCCGGGCTGGAGGCTCGGGAGATCTGCTTGTCGACCGTTCGTGCGTGAGCGAGTACCTGTTCGACCTGCTGGAGAATTGTCAGCACGGTGTCGGCGAGGTCAGAGCGGACCGCGTCCCGGAGTACGGAGAAGGCGGTGAGGTTCCAGGCCGGACCGCCCGCTGCCGCCATCAGCTGGTCGACAGCGGCGGAGATCGCGTCGTCGAGCAGGTCGCCGACGTTGCGGTGCGGGCCGGCCAGCAGCGTCATCTTCTGCTGGTTGGTCAGGTTGCGCTGGACGACGTCGATCACCGAAGGCATCGTCAGCAGCAGGAGCCGGCGGGTGCCGGTCCACATCGAGGCGGCCTGGTCACGCTCGGTCTCCTGCAAGCGGATCGCGACACTCTTGCCTTCGTCGACGAGCGCCGGGTAGCCCGCGACGGTCAGTCCGTTGCGGTGTTCGGAGAAGCTGCGCGGCAGATCGCCGAAGGTCCAGTCGGTCAGCCCGGAACGTTCCAGGCCGCTGACCGCCTTCTGCGCGACCTGCGAGATCGCCGCCTTCGTCTTCGGCTTCAGCCGTTCCTTCAGCGCCGCGAGATCCTTGCCCTCGGCCACCGTCTTGCCCTGGTCGTCGACCACCCGGAACGTCATCCGCAGATGCTCCGGAACGCGGCTCCAGTCCCAGTCCTCGGTCTCGATCTGTACGTCGCGCAGCTGCCGGAACTCCCTGGCCAGCGCATCCGTGAGCGGTCCAGACGCCGGGTCCAGCAAGGGCAGCACCTGCCGGGCGTTGTCGGGAGCGGGCACGATGTTCCGCCTGATTGCCTTCGGCAAGGACTTGATCAGCGTCGTGACGAGCTCCTCGCGGAACCCGGGCACGCTCCACTCGAACCCGTCGGCCGTGACCTGGTTGAGCACCAGCAACGGCAGGTGCACGGTGACGCCGTCCGCATCCGTGCCCGGCTCGAACGCGTAGGTGAGATCGAAGGTCATCCCGTTCTGCGTCCAGGTGAGCGGGAAGTCGTTCTCCTGGATCTCAGCGCCGTCACGGACCACCAGAGACCGCTCGAAGTCGAGCAGATCGGGGTCGCGCTGCCGCGCCTTCTTCCACCAGGTGTCGAAGTGCCGCCCGGTGACGACGTCCGCGCCGAGCCGTTCGTCGTAGAAGGCGAACAGCGTCTCGTCGTCGACCAGCAGGTCGCGCCGCCGGGTCCGCTCCTCGAGCTCCTCGACTTCCTCGATCAGCTTGCGGTTCTCGTGGAAGAACTTGTGATGGGTGTCCCAGTCGCCCTCGACCAGCGCGTGCCGGATGAAGAGCTCGCGGGAGACCTCGGCGTCGACCTTCCCGTAGTTGACCTTGCGCCGGGCAACGATCGGTACGCCGTACAGGGTGACCTTCTCGTACGCCATCACCGCGCCGGCCTTGCGCTCCCAGTGCGGCTCGGAGTAGCTGCGCTTGATCAGGTGACCGGCCAGATCCTCGGCCCACTCGGGCTCGATCTTGGCGTTCACCCGCGCCCAGAGCCGCGAGGTCTCGACGAGTTCGGCGGCCATCACGAACTGGGGTGGTTTCTTGAACAGACCAGAGCCGGGGAAGATCGCGAACTTGGCGCCGCGGGCCCCGAGGTACTGGTGCTGGTTCGCCGGGTCCTTCATGCCGAGGTGGGACAGCAGGCCGGCCATCAGCGAGATGTGCACGTTCTGCGGGTCGGCGGCGGCGCTGCCGGAGTTCAGGGTGACACCGACCTGGGAGGCGACCTGGCGGAGCTGGGCGAAGATGTCCTGCCACTCCCGGACCCGGAGGTAGTTCAGGTATTCGTTGCGGCACATCCGGCGGAACTGGTTGCCGGAGAGCTCGTTCTGCTGCTTCTTGAGGTAGTTCCAGAGGTTGAGGAAGCCGAGGAAGTCCGAGTTCGGATCGCGGAAGCGCGCATGTTGCTGGGTGGCTTGGGCTTCCGCGTCGGTCGGTCGTTCACGTGGGTCCTGGATCGAGAGCGCGGCGGCGATCACCATCACCTCGCGGACGCAGCCGTGCTTGTCGGCCTCGACGATCATCCGGGCCAGCCGCGGGTCGAGCGGGATCTGGGCCAGCTGGCGGCCGATCGGGGTCAGCCGGCGGTTGCGGTCGGACTGGCTCTTGCCGTCGATCGCGCCGAGCTCGGTGAGGAGCTGCAGGCCGTCGGTGATGCTGCGCTTGTCCGGCTCGTCGATGAACGGGAACGCGGCGATGTCGCCGAGCCCGATCGAGGTCATCTGCAAGATGACCGAGGCGAGGTTGGTGCGGAGGATCTCCGGGTCGGTGAATTCCGGCCGCGCCTCGAAATGCTCCTCGGAGTACAGCCGGATGCAGATCCCGTCGCTGGTCCGGCCGCAGCGGCCTTTGCGCTGGTTGGCGCTGGCCTGGGAGACCGGCTCGATCGGCAGGTGCTGGACCTTGGTGCGATGGGAGTAGCGCGAGATCCGCGCCGTACCGGGGTCGATGACGTACTTGATGCCGGGGACGGTGAGCGAGGTCTCGGCGACGTTGGTGGCGAGCACGATGCGGCGGCTGGAGCCGTGCGACGAGAAGACGCGGTGCTGCTCGGCGTTGGAGAGCCGGGCGTAGAGGGGGAGGACCTCGACTCCACCGCCCGGGCGGCCGCGCTGGGCGGCGTACTTCTCGTTCAACGCGTCCGCGGTGTCGCGGATCTCGCGCTCGCCGCTGAGGAAGACCAGGATGTCGCCCGGCGCCTCGTACTCGAGTTCGTCGACCGCGTCCAGGATCGCCTGGGTCTGGTCGCGGTCGATCGTGGCCGGGTCGTCGGGATCGTTGATCGGGCGATAGCGGGTCTCGACCGGGTAGGTGCGGCCGGAGACCTCCACGATCGGCGCGGGCCGGCCGTTCGCGTCGGCGAAGTGTTCGGCGAAGCGCTCGGGGTCGATCGTGGCCGAGGTGATGATCACCTTGAGGTCGGGGCGGCGGGGGAGTAGCTGGCGGAGGTAGCCGAGGATGAAGTCGATGTTCAGGCTGCGCTCGTGCGCCTCGTCGATGATGAGGGTGTCGTAGCGGGTCAGTTCCCGGTCGCGCTGCAGTTCGGCGAGCAGGATGCCGTCGGTCATCAGCTTCACGAGCGAGCGGTCGCTGACCTTGTCGGTGAACCGTACGGCGTACCCGATGGTCTCGCCGAGCTCGGTGCCGAGCTCCTCGGCGATCCGCTCGGCGACGGTGCGCGCGGCGAGCCGGCGCGGCTGGGTGTGCCCGATCATCCCGTGCAGACCGCGCCCGAGCTCCAGACAGATCTTCGGAATCTGCGTGGTCTTCCCCGACCCGGTCTCGCCCGCGATCACAACGACCTGATGGTCCCGGATCGCCGCTGCGATGTCGTCCTTGAGCTGACTGACCGGCAACTCTTCGGGATAGCTGATCTCCGGTACGGCGACCCGCCGCCGCTCCACCTTCTCCTCAGCCTGCTGGATCGCCTGCGCAACCCCCTGCAAAGCCTGAGCCCGCTTCTCAGCCTCTTTTACCCCCCGAACCCGCTCCAACCGCCGCCCCAACTGCTCCCGATCGCCAGTCATAACCCCCTCAAGCCGCTTCACCAGGTCGTTGAGCGAGATCTCGCCCTCGACTGGCTGTACTGGTGGAGTGGGGTTGTTGCTACGGCGGCGAGGACGTCGACGACGCGGCGCCGCACCCTGCGCGGAGGCCGGGTCCGGAGTGGAGGAGGGGGCTGGGGTGGGACGCGGTGTATCGGTCCGGGCATCAGGCATGTCGGGACCAGTTTAGGTGGGTGGTTCCAGCGGCTCACGCGGTTTTAGCGGTCAGTCGTCGCGGGAGGTGGGGACCTTGACGGCCAGGACGGGGACGGGGGCCTCGAGGAGGACGCGCTGGGCGGTGCTGCCGAGGATGAGTTTGCCGACCGGGCTGCGGCGGCGCAGGCCGAGAACGATCAGGCTGACGTCCTCCTCGGCGGCTGCTTTGAGGAGTTCGTTGGCGACGTCACCACTGCCGACCGCCTGCCGGATCGTCACCTCGACGCCCTGCTCGCGGAGCTTCGCCTCGGCCGCCGCCAGCTCGTCGGAGTTGGCGTAGCGGGAATCGACGAACGCGTCACCGCGGCTGGCATTGAGCAGCAGGATCGACGCGCCACGCAGTACCGCCTCTGCGCCGGCAGCCTGCAGAGCTGCCTCGCCTTCGGGGGTGGGGACGTATCCGACCAGGATCTTCATGGGGTCACTCTCCCATCAGTCGTCTTCGCCGAAGGTCAGCCGGTCCCTGGTCGGCTGGGTGCCGCGCACCTTCGCGACCAACTTCGGCAGGTACGGCACGAACAGCGCGAGCACGGTCAGGATGATGATGATCAGGCTCAGCGGCCGGGTGAAGAACACGCTCGCGTCGCCGTTGGAGATCACCAGCGAGCGCCGGAACTGCTCCTCCATCGTCGGCCCGAGGATGACCCCGAGGATCACCGGCGCGATCGGGAAGTCGAGCTTGCGCATGAAGAATCCGACGATGCCGATCAGCAGCGCCATCAGTACTTCGTACCCCGACCCGGACAGCGAGTAGACGCCGAGGCACGCGAAGACCAGGATCCCGGCGTACAGCAGCGGCCGTGGCACCTTGAGGACCTGGACCCAGATCTGGATCAGCGGCACGTTCATGATCAGCAGGATCAGGTTGCCGATGTAGAGCGACGCGATCAGCGTCCAGACCAGCGTGCCCTGGTCCTCGAAGAGTTGCGGCCCGGGCTGGACGTTGAAGATCTGGAACGCCGCGAGCATCACCGCCGCCGTCGCCGAGGTCGGCAGTCCGAGGGTGAGGAGCGGCACGAGTACGCCGGAGAAGGATGCATTGTTGGCAGCCTCGGGACCGGCGACGCCCTCGATCGCGCCGTCGCCGAACTCGTCCGGGTGCTTGCGGCCGGCCTTCCTCGCCCGGCTCCGCTCGATCGTGTACGAGAGGAACGTTGGTACTTCGGCGCCGCCGGAAGGGATCGCCCCGAACGGGAAGCCCAGCGCCGTACCGCGCAACCAAGGTGCCCACGAGCGAGCCCAGTCGGACTTGCTCAGGTAACCGGTCCGCAGCTTCCCCTTCTCCAGTACGGCGGGGCGCTCGGGCGTGCTGCGGAGTTTCGATGCCACATGCAACGTTTCTCCGATCGCGAACAACCCGACGATCACGATCACCACGTCGACGCCGTCGAGCAGCCGCAGGGTCCCGAAGGTGAAACGCTGAGCGCCGGACAGGCTGTCCAAACCGATCAAGCCGATGAACAGACCGACCGTGAGCGACAGCAGACCCCGGACGAGCGAGTGGCCGACGAGCGCGGTGACCGCGACCATCGCGAGCAGCGTGATCGAGAAGTAGTCGGTCGACTGGAACTTGCTGGCCAGGCTCCCGATCGGCTTCGCGACGAAGGTCAGCAGAACGGTGGAGATCGTGCCGGCCACGAAGGAACCGATCGCGGCTGTCGCGAGCGCCGCCCGGGCTCGACCCTTGAGGGCCATCTTGTGGCCCTCGATCGCGGTGGCGACACTGGCGGACTCGCCGGGGGTGTTGATCAGGATCGACGTGGTCGAGCCGCCGTACATCGCGCCGTAGTAGATCCCGGCGAACATGATGAACGCGCCGATCGGGTCGGAGAAGTTGAAGGTGATCGGGAGGAGCAGCGCGATCGTCAGGGCCGGGCCGATGCCGGGCAGGATGCCGACGAGCATGCCGAGGGTGACACCGAGGACGGCCCAGAGCAGGTTCATCGGGTCCAGGACGGTGCCGAAGCCGTGTAGCAGGTCGCCGAAGACAGCTTGGGAGATCACAGGCCCAGCACCCCTTCCGGCAGCGAGATGTCGAGGAACTGGGTGAAGGCGATGTAGACCACCACCGCAAGCACGACGGCGACGATGATGTCGCGCACCAATTGCCGGCTACCGAGTACGCGGGCCGCGACGAAGAACAGCAGCGCGGTCGCGAGCATGTAGCCGAGCGGCACGACGAGAAACGCGTAGAGCAGCAAGAGAGCGCTCACTGCGACCGGCTCGAACCAACTGCGGTCGGACGACTTCGCCGTACGGGGTGATCTGAGCCCTTCGACCAGATAGCCGAGTGACAGCAACAACCACGCCGCCGTCACCAGCAACGGAAAGAACCGCGGCCCGGCCGGATCCAGCCCCTTCGGACTACGAATGTCGAACACGCCCACCAGGAACGTGCCGCTCAGTACGACGAGAACGATCGCCGCAACGATCCTGACCAGCCGCGACGCCTCGACCTCTACATCAGAAGCTTTTGCTGTGGTTTCCTCTGTGGCGCTCACTCGATCCCCAATTCTTTGAGGAGGGCCTGGACGCGGGTGGTTTCGTCGGCGATGAACTTCTTGGCGTCGTCGCCGGTCTTGAAGAAGTCGGTCCAGCCCTGGGTTTTGCGGATCTCTGCCCATTCGGGGGAGTCGTTCACCTTGGTGATGAATTCGATCAGGCGTTGCCGGTCGGCTTCCGGGATGTCCGGTGGCGCCACGATCGCGCGCCAGTTCAGGACCTCGGCGTTGTAGCCCTCGGCCTTCATCGTCGGAAGTTGTTTTCCGTTGACCGTCATCGGCTCGCTGCCGGACGTCGCCAGGACGCGCATCTTGCCGGCGGCGATCTGCTCCTCGAACTCGCTCAGCCCGGAGATGCCGACCGTCACGTCGCCGGACAGGATCGCCGCGGTCGCCTCACCACCACCGGAATAGCTGATGTACTTCACCTTCGACGGATCCAGGCCGGCCGTCTTCACCAGCGTCCCCGCGGTGATGTGGTCGGTGCCGCCGATCGTTCCGCCACCCCAGCTGACCGAGGTCGGGTCGGCCTGGTACTTGTCCACGAGATCCTTCAGGGACTTCAGCGGCGAATCCGCCTTCACCACCAGCACTTCCTGCTCGGCGGTGACAGTGGCGATCGGGGTCGTGTCGGAGATCGTGATCTTGGATTGGTTCAGGGTCAATGCGCCGACCATCACCAGGCCGGTGATCATCAGCGTGTGCGGATCCTTGCGGTTCTTGGTGACCAGCTTCGAGATGCCGACCGCTCCACCGGCGCCGGTCACGTTCACCACCGAGATGGACCGGCCGGGGAGGAACTTGTCCTCCTGGATCACGTGCTGCATCTGCCGGGCGGTCAGGTCCCAGCCACCGCCCGGCGCCGCCGGGACCATGATCTCGACGTTGCGGGACGGGAAGTCGCCGGCGACGCTGCCGCCTTCGAGGGCCGAGCAACCGGTCAGCAGCAAGCTGATGCTCAGCCCGGCGGCGATCGCAGTACGCGACATGGGGGGTACCTCCTCAGGTACGGCCTGGTTCGCTTGGCCGAGACCGTAGCAGCATTCCACCAGGAGGTACATAGGTTCCATTAGGTGGATCACGGAGTTATCGTCGGAGCGAGAGCTGATCGGCGAGAGGGTGGGGCATGGCGGACCTGGACGGCGAGCTTCCCGGCGTACGGAGTGTGCATCGTGCGCTGGATCTGCTCGAGCGGTTCGACGACGAGCATCCGCAGTGGACGCTGGCCGAGCTCACTGCTGCCAGCGGTCTGCCGAAGACGACGGTGCTGCGGCTGGTGATGACGCTGGAGCAGCGCGGTCTGGTCGCGGCGACCGGACCCGGGCGGTATGCGATCGGACCCGGCTTCCTGCGCTGGTCGCGGTTGTCGAGCGCGAGCATGGAGATCCCGCCGACCGTGCGGGCGGCGATGAACAAACTCGCAACTAACACAGGCGAAACGGCCAACCTCTACATCAGGGTCGGCCGGACCCGGGTCTGTCTCGCGCAGGTTCAGGGCACGTTGAGCGTCCGGCACACGATCCCGCTCGGAGCCGCCTTGCCGCTGTGGGGCGGAGCCGCCTCGAAGGTGTTGCTCAGCGATCCGCCGTTGCTGAGTGCCGATCCGTCCGTGATCGATGACGTGGCCGCCGATTCGCCGTACGGCGTGAGCTTCGCCAAGAAGCTCCGGAGTGAAGCGACCGCGGCGGGGGAGCGCGGTTTCGCGATCACGCACGGAGAGCGCGAACTCGGTGCCTCCGGTGTTTCGGCCGCCGTGCGCCGACCGGATGGGCGCGTCGTCGCCGCGATCGGGATCGGAGGTCCGACCACCCGGTTCAACGATCAGCGGTTGCCCGCGTATGTGAACGCGGTCCGGCTCTGCGCGAAGACGGTCATCGCCACCGGGTGGAGCGGTTTCAGTGCCGCCTGAGTCTCGGACCGCGGACCTGCTGAGCGGCGTACGGGTTCTTGATCTGACGAATGTGCTTGCCGGGCCGTTCGCCGGCTACCAGCTCGGGTTGATGGGTGCGGACGTGATCAAGGTGGAGGTGCCGGGGTCGGGTGACCTGGCCCGGAACCTCGGCGCGGATCCTTCGCTGAGCAAGGAGGGCCTGGGGATCTCGTTCCTCGCGCAGAACGCGGGGAAGCGCTCTCTGACGCTGGACCTCAAATCCCCTGCAGGTCAAGAGATTTTCGAGCGGCTGGTCGGTGAGGCGGACGTGCTGCTGGAGAACTTCCGGCCCGGTGTCCTCGACCGGCTCGGGTTCGGGTGGGAGCGGTTGCGTGCTGTGAACGAAGGGCTGGTGTACTGCGCGGTCTCCGGCTTCGGGCAGACCGGACCGATGCGCGGCCGGCCGGCGTACGACCAGATCATCCAGGGGTTGTCGGGGATCATGAGCGTCACCGGGATGCCCGATTCGGCGCCGACGCGGACCGGGTTCCCGATCGCGGACACGCTCGGCGGGTATGCGGCGGCGTTCGCGATCTCGGCCGCGCTGGTGAAGCGCTCTCGCACAGGGCAGGGGAGCTTCCTCGATGTCTCGATGCTGGAGACCGCCATCGCGGCGATGGGCTGGGTCGTCTCCGACTACGTGATCGGTGGCCGCGAACCGCGGGCCATGGGCAACGAGAACGTCACCTCGGCGCCGTCTGGGACCTTCGAGACGGCATCGGGTGCGTTGAATATCGCCGCCAACAAGCAGGAGCAGTACGTCGAACTCTGTACTGCGCTGGACCGGCCGGACCTGCTGGCCGATCCGCGCTTCGCGACCCGTGAGGCGCGCAAGCATCATCGCGTGGAGTTGAAGACGGAACTCGAGAGAACGCTCAGAGAGCGCTCTGCCGACGAATGGGATGCTCTCTTGTCGTCGACCGGCGTTCCGGTCGCGCCTGTGCTGACGGTTCCGCAGGCGTTGTCGCTGGACCAGTTGGCAGAACGCCAACTTCTCCACGAGCTCCCCATGCCGACTGCTCAACAGGCTCGGACGCTGCGGGTTCTCGGGAGCAGTGTCCATGTGGATGGCCGTTCGACTGGGCCCTCGGTTCGGCCTCCGATGCTTGGTGAGCACACCGACGAGGTGCTTGCTGAGCTTGGCTTCACGGCCGATCAGATTGCCGCATTGCACAGTGAAGGTGCCGTATGACCAGCGACTACCAGGCCGCAGCCGATTGGTGGGCCACGTCGATCTCCGACATCCAGCCCGGCGTGATCCGGCTGCGTGGATATGCGATCGAGGACCTGATCGGTGGAGCCAGCTTCTCGCAGGTGATCTGGCTGATGGTCCGCGGTGAACTCCCCTCGGCGGCAGAAGCTGAGTTGTTGGAGCTGACGCTGGTCGCGGCCGTTGATCACGGGCCTCAGGCGCCGTCGATCGCGGCTGCGCGGATGGCGGCGTCGTGCGGGCTGGCCTTGAACAACGCGATGGCGACCGGCGTGAATCTGCTGGGCGACGTACATGGTGGCGCTGGGCAACAATGCCTGGAGGTCCTTCGGGAGTTGCGTACCGCAGTACGGGCGGGGGAGTCGCCAGAGGCAGCGGCGCGCGCCCTTGTTACGGCGTACAAGGATCGCAAGGCCTTTGTGCCGGGCTTCGGGCATCGGTTCCATCCGCGCGATCCGCGGCGGGATCCGTTGATCTCGGCCCTCACGGCAGCTGTTGATCAGGGAGTTGTCGAGGGCGATTATCTGCCGCTCGCGCTGGCGCTCGAGGGTGTTCTTGCCGAGGGGCCGAAGCCGATTCCGATGAATGTCGATGGGGCGACGGCGGCGATCTATGCCGAGCTGGGCTTTCCGCCGGAACTGGCTCGGGGGTTGTTCGTGCTGTCGCGCTCGGTCGGGCTGTTGGCGCATGCGTACGAGCAGCAGCAGGAGCCCACCCGGATCAAAGGACCGCTGCCGAAGTCGATCACGCCGACCTACCGCGGCGTACCGCCTCGTCCCGTGTCGAGTTGACAGTATCTGGGCGGCGGGTGGGGGAGAATGACCAGATGCCGGACGACGAGACCATGATCGAGCAGCGGGTGCGGAACCGCTGGGGCGAGGGCGATCGGCTGCGAGTGGAGATCCTCGAGGGCGCCGGGCGGCTGCTGTCCGAGCTCGAGGGTGAGGACGGGCTGACGATTCGCGGTGTCGCGCGGGCGGTCGGGATCGCGCCGGCCAGCATCTATCAACACTTCGACGATCGCGCCGCGCTGATCGAGGGCCTGATCGAGTACGAGTTCAGTCTGCTCGACAAGGCGATGAGCGCGGCCGAGGAAAGCCAGGATCCGGACGATGCGGTCGGTCGCCTGCGGGCGATGGTCCATGCGCATCGCGAGTTCGCTGATCTCAAGCCGGGGCATTACCGGCTGCTGTTCGGCAGTGCCGCGCGACGGGCGATCAGTGGCGAGCGACCGGTCAGTGGGCCGCTCTTCGTCGTCTTCACCCGCCTGATCGAGGCCTTCGATCGCTGCGAAGAGGCGGGGCACGCGCTGCGGGTGCCGAGTCGGCGGGCGGCGTCGCTGGTGTTCGTCGGCGTCTACGGCCGGGCCGCGCTGCTGGACGGCGTACGGATCGAGAAGCTGAGCGACGACGACTTCCTCGACGATCTGGTCTCGCTGATCTTCGCTTAGGTCCTCACTACTGCCAGCGATTACTCGGCTACGAATTGTGATCTGAATCTCACTGCCTGGTATGCCGCGGCCAGGTTACCTAACGTTTGTTCAGTAAGAAAACAATCGTTCGGTAACTCTGGGGAGACGACGATGTCCGAGATCATGGAGGACCTGGCGACCTATCCGATGGCGCGCGGCCGCTGCCCGTTCGATCCGCCGCCGGAGCTGAATCGGCTCCAGGCCGAGGCGCCGCTGAACCGGGTGAAGCTCTGGGACGGCAGTACGCCGTGGCTGGTGACCCGGTACGACGATTCCCGGCAGCTGCTCGCCGATCCGAGGATCAGCTCCGACCCCCGGCGGGACGGCTTTCCGTACGCCAGCGCGGCGCAGGCCCAGCGACCGGGCCAGTTCAACGCGTTCATCGTGCGCGACGACCCCGAGCACGCGGCCCAGCGCCGGCTCGTCACCGCCGACTTCATGATCAAGCGGGTCGAGGCGATGCGCCCGCGGCTCCAGGAGATCACCGACGGCCTGATCGACGACCTGCTCGCCGGGCCGAAGCCCGCCGACCTGGTCGAGGCGCTCGCACTGCCGCTGCCCTCCCTGGTGATCTGCGAACTCCTCGGTGTCCCGTACGCCGACCGCGCGCTCTTCCATCGGCTCGGGAAGACCCTGCTCAAGCGCGACAACACTCCCCAGCAGGCCCAGGCCGCCAGCGACGAATTGCGCGACTACCTCCGCACCCTGGTCGAACGGAAGAACGGCGACCCCAGCGACGACCTGCTGAGCAGGCTGATCGTCGAGCAGTTGCGGACCGGCCAGATGGACGTCGAGGACATCGTCAGCATGGCGTTGCTGCTGCTGATCGCCGGCCACGAGACCACCGCGAACATGATCGCCCTCGGAACGGTCGCGCTCCTGGAGAACCCGGACCAGCTGGCCGAACTGCGGGACACGGACGACCCGAAGCTGGTCGCCAACGCCGTCGAGGAGTTGCTGCGCTACCTGACGATCGTCCACAACGGGCGGCGCCGGGTGGCACTGGAGGACATCGAGATCGGTGGCGAGGTGATCCGGGCCGGCGAAGGGGTGGTGATCGCGACCGAGGTCGCCAACCGCGACGAGGCGGCGTTCCCGGACCCCGACATCCTCGACATCCACCGCGCCGCGCGGCATCACGTTGCCTTCGGGTACGGCGTACACCAATGTCTTGGTCAGCCGCTCGCACGGGTGGAGCTGCAGGTCGTCTACAGCACCTTGTACCGGCGGATCCCGAGTCTCGCTCTCGCCGTACCGGTCGACGAGTTGCCGTTCAAACACGACATGGCCATCTACGGAGTCCACGCTCTGCCGGTGACCTGGTGAAGTCTGTCGCGAGAGGAGAGGTGCTGTGAAGGTCGTTCTTGATCAGGACAAGTGCATCGGGTCGGGGCAGTGCGTGCTGTCGGCACCTGAGGTTTTCGACCAGCGCGACGAGGACGGGATCGCCGTACTGCTTGAAGAGGAGCCGCCCGCCGACGTGGAGAGCGCGACCCGGGAGGCCGCGCGGATCTGCCCGGCGCTCGCGATCACTGTGGCGGAGTAGCGTGCTGAAGCAGATCGTCGTCGTGGGTGCCTCGGCCGCGGGACTGACTGCGGCCGAGACTCTGCGGCGCGAAGGGTATGCGGGTGGACTGACGATTGTCGGCGATGAAGTGCGGCTGCCGTACGACCGGCCGCCATTGTCGAAGCAGATCCTCCGCGGCGCCTGGGAGCCGTCGCGGATCGAACTGCGAACGTCAGAGCTGCTTGCGGAGCTCGATGCCGAATGGTTGCTCGGTACGGCGGCTGCGTCGCTCGACTCGTCGGCGCGAAAGATCACGCTGGCCGACGGGCGAATCCTCGGATACGACGGGTTGGTGATCGCGACTGGTGCGTCGCCTCGTCGGCTGCCGTTCGGTCATGAGCTGGCCGGGGTGCATCTGTTGCGGACTCTCGATGACACGCTCGCACTTCGGGAGGGACTCACTCAGGCGCGCTCGGTGGCGATCGTCGGCGCCGGCTTCCTAGGTGCCGAGGTCGCCGCAGTCACCCGCGAACTCGGCCTCAAAGTCACCATGATCGACCCGCTACCGACCCCAATGCTGCGCCAACTCGGCTCCACTGTGGGCCAATTGCTGCTGGAGCTTCATGAGGCTCACGGCGTTGACGTCCGCTGCGGGACCGGCGTTGCCGGCTTCGTCGCCGCCGACGACCAAGCCGCCCACGGTCGGGATGCCTCCGTCGAAGTCACCAACGGCCGAGTCGCCGGTATCGAGCTTGGTGATGGGACCACGATTCCCGCGGATCTCGTGTTGGTTGCCGTCGGCGCCCAACCGGCGATCGGCTGGTTGGAGGGCAGTGGATTGAGCCTGGGCGACGGCGTCGAATGCGACCAGTACTGCATCGCCGCGCCGGGCGTCGTCGCAGCAGGCGACGTGGCGTCGTGGCACCACCCGGGCGTCGGCCGCCGCCGACTGGAACACCGCATGAACGCCACCGAGCAGGCAACCGCAGCCGCGCAAAACCTGCTGGGCCAGCAGATTCCCTTCGCTCCCATCTCGTACTTCTGGACCCACCAGTACGACGTCAAGATCCAGGTCTACGGCCGCTCTGGCGACAACCTGTCCTTCGAGATCGTCGCCGGCCACCCCTCCGAAGGCCGCTTCGCCGCCCTCTACGGCGACGGCGCCCGCGTAGTCGGCGCCCTCGCCTGGAACCTCCCCCGCCAAGCCCGCCTCCTCCGCCAACACGTCCTCAACCAAACCCCCTGGCACCAAGCCCTAACCCCCACCTGACCCGGTCGCGTCACCACCCCACGCTCCCCGAACCGGTCGCGTCACCACCCTCGCCGTCTCGGCGGAACTCCACCTCACCCCTCCACCCAAGTTCCCGAGCCCCCGCCACCTCCCGGAGCTATGAACACCTCATGCCCTGTCCGCACCCCCGATTCCCTGTCCCCACCCCCGATTCCCTGTCCGAACCCCCAACTACCTAGCCGGGGGTTCGGACAGGAACTCGCTCATGGCTCCCCGAGCTGGTGGCCTCGTCGCCGCTCTACCCCTAGGGAGTATCCGCTCGCGCCTTCCCGCGCTGGCTGGTTCGGGGATCGCTCAGGTTTTTCTGAGTTGGTTGCGGAGGACTTTTCCGGTGGCGTTGCGGGGGAGGTCTTCGACCAGGATGATCTCGCGGGGCGCCTTGTAGCGGGCGAGATTGGTGCGGACGTGCTGGATCAGCTCGTCCGGGGCGACCTCACCCGCCGGTACGACGTACGCGATCAAGCGCTGGCCGAATTCCTCGTCCGGCGTGCCGACGACCGCTGCATCGACGACCGCCGGATGGCTCATCAAGCAGTCCTCGACCTCGACCGGGTACACGTTCTCGCCGCCGGACACGATCATGTCGTCCTCGCGCCCGTCGACGAAGAGCCGTCCGGCTTCGTCGAGGTGACCGAGGTCGCCGGTGCTCATCCGCCCGTCGACTGTCGTCTTGCTGCTCCCGTCCGAGTACCCACCGAAGACCAGCCCACCGCCCGCGAAGATCCGCCCGGTCTCGCCGGCCGGCAGAACCTCGTCGTTCTCACCAAGGATCCGCACCGAACTCCCGAGGCATGGCCGGCCGACCGTTCCCGGTGCGGCGAGGAGATCTGCGGAAGTGGCGATCGTCGCGATCCCGATCTCGCTGGAACCGTAGGCGTCGGTGAGGATCGGCCCGAACTGCGCGATGAACCGCTCGGCCAACGCGGGGCCGAGCGCGGATGCGCCGGAGACGACCGCGCGGAGCGAACTCAGGTCGTATTCGGCGATCGCCGTCGGGCCGAGGTCGAGCAGGCGTTGGAGCATCACCGGCACCGCGACGACGGATCCTGCGCGATTCCGGTCGATCGATGCGAGCACAGCAGCCGCGTCGAAGCGCCGGGCGAGCACAAGTGGCGAACCGAGGAACAGCGCGAGCATCGAGTTGAGCAGACCGAGCCCGTGGAACAGCGGTGGGCAGATCACCATCGGTTCGCCGGAGCGCAGCCCGATTCGGTCCAGCGTGCTCGCGGTGAGTCCGATCAGCCCGATCGCAGTCGGCGCTCGGGGCGCCGCTTTCGGCGTACCGGTGGTTCCTGACGTCAGGATCGTGATGTGCCCGGGCTTGTCCGGCGCGGGTGGCGGCGGCGCGTCACCGCTGGCGAGATCGTCCAGGTTCGTCCCTTCCGAGCCGTTCCTCCAGGCCAGCACACGCGGCAGGTCGGCGTCGATGGCGAACTCTTCGTCATGGATGAGCAGATCCGGCCGATGCTTCTCCAGAACGGCCTTCTGTTGCGGTGCCGCGAACTCGGTGTTCACGAACAGCACGTCCGCCCCGAGCCTCGACGCAGCCAGCGTCGCCTCGAGGAACCCCCGATGATTGCGGCACAGCACCGCAACCTTGCTCCGAGCAACTATCCCGTACTGCGTATGCAGCTCGGCAGCCTGCTGCGCACAACGCTCGTCCAGCTCCCGGTAGGTCAGACTGCCCAATTCGTCGATCACGGCCGGCTGATCCGGATACCGGATCGCCGCCACAGCTCCGAGCGCCGCCATCGACTGCCCCCACTGCCGCAACACCCGCTCGATCGGCAACAGATGCGACGGCCGCACGCCCCGCCAAACCCCAGACCGAACCACCCCCACCGAAACACCAGCAGCCTCACCCGCAACCCGAACCACCCACCGAGGCGGCCGCATCGGCCCAATCGGCCTCACCATCCCCACCACCGCCCACCCGATGCCTGACTCATGGCTTGTTTTTCGGTTTGGTGGTGTGGCGGTAGTACTGCTCGAACAGGCGGTCGGTCGGCACTCGGAGAAGGTTGCCTAGGGCATCGGCTGGGCGGACGAAGGGCGGGGTGATGTTGTTGGGTTTGTTCGCCACGGCCGCACAAACCTGATCAGCCGCCTGCTCAGGGCTCAATCCCGGCAACTGATTGAGCATCGGCGTCGGCGAACTCATCCGCGTATGCACCAGCCCCATATACACGTTCGAAGTTGTGACCCCATCCGACCGGATCTCCTGCGCCACACACCGCAGCCAAACATCGAACGCACTCTTCGATGCCAGGTACGCCGACCAGCGCGCCATCGGTGGCGTACGCACCCCAGCCGTCGACACGTTGACGATGTGCCCGGATCGGCGCTCACGCATGGACGGCAGCAACTCCAGCACCAGCTTCGCCGGCCCCAGATAGTTGACCGAGTTCGTCCGCTCGATGTCGTGGAATCGCTGGTACGAGTCCGCGACCGATCGCCGGATCGACTTCCCCGCATTGCTCACCAGCACATCGACCCGCCCGTGCTCCGCCAGCACGTCAGCCACCAACCGCTCGATCGACGCCGTGTCGGCCAGATTGGTCGGATAACTCTCGGCCTTCCCGCCGGCAGCACGAATCTCCTCGGCGACAACCTCCAACTGATCCGCCGTCCGCGCGACCAGCAACACGGTCGCCCCGGCGCGTGCCAGTCGCTTGGCCGTCGCTTCACCGATCCCGTATGACGAACCGGTCACCATCACGACCTTGCCCCGCACCGCGGAGGTCAGCCGATCATCGGCGACCCAGCTCCGCCCATTGGTCAGCGCAACAAGCAACGGCCACCCGAACGGACGCTTCCCAGTCACCATGGACCCGACATTACCGGCAAGTAGCCAATCTGGGCAGACCCAGTCAGTTCACCTCCCGGGCGATGCGTTCCAGCCAGTCACGGAGCAGCAGGCCCATCAACCCCGGCTGCTCGATCTGCAGATTGTGTCCGGCCAGGTCCAGTACGGCGTACGTCGCGCGTGGGTAGTGGGGGAGTAGCGCGAACTGATCCTCGAACCCGACGATCCCGTCCTGTCGCCCACACAGCAGCAGCGTCGGCCGCTCGTACACCGGTCCGCTCTCGGGCGCGACCGTCAACGCCCAGTTCTTCCTGATCCGGTCCATCGCCGCGGTGTCGGCAGCATCGAGCCCGGGCTGCACGTCCTCGCGATACAGCCGCAGCGTCTCGGACGTCTGGATCACCGCGATCCCGGTGAAGTCCTCGGCCTCCTCCGGACTGAGCGACTCGACCAGACCTGGCTCGACCTCCAACACCACATGCTCGGGGACAGTCCTCTCCGCATGCTCGAGAGCTGCTCCGATCGGGCACAGCAGCCCGAGGCCGAGCACCTGGGACGGGCGCTGCGCAACCAGCCCGCGCGCGAGATACCCGCCGTACGATTCTCCGAGCAGGACGAAGGGCTCATCGCCGATCTCCGCGTCGATGAACTCGAGCAGCGCGGCCATGATCCCGTCCGAGCTGTCGATCTCCCCGGCCGGACTCGCACCCATCCCAGGCAGGTCGGGATAGAGCCGCCGATACCCCGGCACGCCCGCGAAGAACGGCTCGAGCGGACCGGTCATCAGGCGGTGGTCCGGCGTCCACCCATGCAGCGCCAGCACCGGGGTGCCTTCGCCGTGGGATTCGTAGTGAAGCGTCATGGTGGAGTTCTAACAACTCGCTCCGACAATTTCTGAAACCTCGCATAGTGTCGGTCCCATGTCTCGACGATCGCTGCACCTCAACGCTCCCGATGCCACCGTTCTGCGCGCTCGGCTGGACCGCATGAAAGAGGCCGCGGCCGGTACTGGAGTGCTGATCGCACCCGGTTCGGATTTGCGGTATCTGATCGGTCAGGCCGGCGGCTCGTTCGAGCGGCTCACCACACTCGTCATCCCCGCTGACGGCAACCCAGCGATCGTCGTACCGAAGATGGAAGCGCCCGGGTTCGGCGACGTACCGCTGGACGAGCTCGGCATCGAGGTGCTGACCTGGGTCGACGGCGACGACCCGTACGCCGTGGCGGCGGCCCGGCTGGGCAAGGCAGACCGCGTCGCGGTCAGCGACTTCACCCCGGCGCTGCACGTGCTCGCGCTCCGCGAAGCATTGCCTGCTGCGGAACAAGTGCTGGCCGGTCCGATCGTGCGTGAGCTGCGGATGCGGAAGGATGCGGCCGAGATCGAGGCGCTGCGCGAGGCGGGTGCCGCGATCGATCGTGTCCATGCGCGGGTCGGCGATTGGCTGCGGGCCGGGCGGACCGAGAGGGAGGTCGGCGCGGATATCGAGGCCGCGATCGTCGAGGAAGGACACGAGCGCGCGGACTTCGTCATCGTCGGCAGCGGTCCGAACGGGGCGAGCCCGCATCACGATGTCTCCGACCGCGTGATCGAGGCCGGTGACGTGGTGGTGGTGGACATCGGCGGACCGATTCCGGCCGGCTACAACTCGGATTCCACTCGCACGTACTCGGTCGGCGAGCCGCGCGATGCCGGCGTACTGGCGACCTATGCGGTGTTACAGGAGGCCCAGCAGGCTGCCGTCGACGCGGTCCGGCCGGGAGTGACCGCGGCGTCGATCGACAAGGCGGCGCGCGATGTCATCGAGGCGGCCGGCTTGGGGGAACTGTTTATCCACAGGACCGGGCACGGGATCGGGCTCGACGTGCACGAAGAGCCGTACATTGTCAGTGGGAACGAGCTGATTCTCCAACCAGGCATGGCGTTCAGCGTCGAACCCGGCATCTATTCCGACGGCAACTGGGGGGCAAGAATCGAAGACATCGTGATCGTCACAGAAACCGGCGTGGAGCCCGTCAATCACCGCCCCCACACCCTCACCATCGTCTAGCTCGTACTGCGTTGGTCAGCCGGCGCGGAAGGTTTTGCGGTAGGCGAGGGGGGAGACGCCTAGTTCGGTACGGAGGTGGTGGCGGAGTGACGCCGCCGTACCGAGGCCGGCCGTTTCCGCGACGCGGTCGACCGGCAGGTCCGTCGTCTCCAGCAGGTGGCACGCGTGCCGAACGCGTTGCTGCAGCAGCCAGGTGCCAGGAGACTGCCCTGTCTCAGCCTTGAACCTCCGGCTGAACGTCCGCACGCTCATCCGCGCCTGCTCGGCCAACGTGCCGAGACTCAGTTCCTGATCGAGCCGTTCGAGCGCCCAGGCCCGGGTCGGCCCCGTCCCCTCGGTGCCCTCGTCCGGCATCACCCGCTCGATGTACTGCGACTGCCCGCCATCGCGCCACGGCGGTACGACGCAGTGCCGGGCGGACCGATTCGCGACCTCGCTCCCGAAGTCGCGCCGCACCAGATGGAGGCAGAGATCCACGCCGGCCGCCAGCCCGGCCGAGGTGATGATGTCGCCGTCGTCGATGAACAGGAGGTCCTCGTTGAGCAGCACCTTGGGATAGAGCGCACGGAACAGGTCGGCACGCTGCCAATGCGTGGTCGCCGGTCGTCCGTCGAGCAGCCCGGCCGCGGCGAGTACGAACGCGCCCGTGCAGATCGACGCGATCCGGGCACCGGGCCGGATCAGCGCGAGCGCTTCGGCGACCTCGGCCGGCAACGTGCCTTCGTGGCGCGGCTGCGGGATGTAGGTGCCGGGAATGATCACCGTGTCGGCCTCGGCGAGTTCCTCCATGCCGTAGTCCGGGACGAGTGAGAACCCGGCGGCGGAGCGGACCGGCGCAGTGGTGAGCCCGCAGATGCGTACGTCGTACAGGGGAGTGCCGTCGGAGCGGGTCGCGTTGCCGAAGACGGTCGGGGGGATCGTCAGGTCGAAACCGACGACCGGTTCGAGCGCCAGGACGGCGATCCGGTGCGGTTTCACGACGTGCAGACGATCGCTGGAGGCGGTCTTCGAGGCCATGGCCATATCTTGACACATGGTGGCGGTCCGGCCACTGTTTCCGCGACGGATTCTCCGTCATCCTCGCTGGGTGACAGTGATCCTGGAGAAGAAGACTGCCCGGC
Organism: Kribbella sp. NPDC006257; assembly: GCF_040613535.1. Taxonomy (NCBI): domain Bacteria; kingdom Bacillati; phylum Actinomycetota; class Actinomycetes; order Propionibacteriales; family Kribbellaceae; genus Kribbella; species Kribbella sp. NPDC006257. Next base: position 74,537 of record NZ_JBEXSJ010000007.1, on the reverse strand, counting down.
TGCACCGCGCCTGGCCGGTCGCTGCTGTCGGTTTCATCACCCTGATCGGCGCCGCCGGGTTCCGGTCGGTCCCGAGCGTGTTGCTCGATCCGCTGCACGAGGAGTTCGGCTGGTCGCACGCCACGATCTCCACCGCGGTGTCGATCAACCTGATGCTGTACGGGCTGATCTCGCCGTTCGCCGCGGCGCTGATGGACAAGCTCGGCCTGCGTCGCGTCGTCAGTGGAGCACTGGTGCTGATCGCGCTCGGCAGCGGTCTGACCGTCTTCATGACCTCGTCGTGGCAGCTCCTGCTCTGCTGGGGGCTGCTGGTCGGTGTCGGCACCGGATCGATGTCGATGACGTTCGTCGCGACGATCACAGGGCGCTGGTTCGTAGAGCGCCGTGGACTCGTCACGGGCATCCTCACTGCTGCCGGCGCTACCGGTCAGCTGGTCTTCCTGCCGCTGATTGCACACCTGGCCGGCGCTTATGGATGGCGGGTGCCCGCTCTGGTTGCTACTGGTGCCGCGCTGGCCGTAGTACCGCTCGTCCTGCTCTTCCTGCGGGACTATCCGAGTGATGTCGGGCTGCGGGCGTATGGCGCTCCGGAGGGAAGTACTGCGGGACAGCGTGTGGAGACGACTGGAAACAGTGCGATGCGGGCCTTGAGTGCGCTCTGGAGGGCGATGCATCGTCCTGCGTTCTGGATGCTTGCAGGTGGGTTCGCGATCTGTGGTGCCTCGACGAACGGGCTGGTCGGCACACACTTCGTCACCGCCGCGCACGACCACGGGATGCCACCGACCACGGCCGCGTCACTGCTCGCGTTGGTCGGTGTCTTCGATGTCGGCGGCACGATCGTCTCGGGATGGCTGACGGATCGCTGGGATCCGCGGTATCTGCTGATCGCGTACTACTCGCTTCGCGGACTCTCGCTGCTGGTGTTGCCGTCTCTGCTCGGGCCGACGGCGCAGCCGAGCGTCTGGGTGTTCATCATCTTCTACGGCCTGGACTGGGTGGCGACCGTGCCGCCGACGGTTGCGCTGTGCCGCGAGTGGTTCGGGGTGGACGGGCCGATCGTGTTCGGCTGGGTGTTCGCGTCGCACCAGATCGGCGCGGCGATCGCGGCGACCGGCGCCGGGGCGATCCGGGACGCTCAGGGCAGCTACAACCTCGCGTGGTATCTCGCCGGTGGGTTGTGCGCGGCGGCCGCTCTGATGTCCGCGAGCGTCGGCAGGCGTTTGTCGCCGGCTTGAGACTCTCCGCTAGCCTCGACAATGGTTGAGGTCTAGGGAAGGGCGCATGTGGACATCGAACCTGGTGAGCTGACGGTCGGGCAGTTGGCGGAGCGCAGCGGGGTCGCGATCTCGGCCCTGCACTTCTACGAACGGCAGAACCTGATCGTCAGCCGCCGTACCTCCGGCAACCAGCGACGCTACAAACGGGACACACTGCGAAGGGTCGCGCTGATCCGGATCGCGCAACGGGTCGGTATCCCGCTCGCCGAGGTCGCCGCGATCCTGGCGTTGCTGCCGGACAACCGCACGCCGACACGGCAGGACTGGGCGCGCATCTCCGAGTGCTGGGAGGCGGAACTCGACAAACGCATCCTGCACCTCGAACAACTCCGCAACGACTTCAAGGATTGCGTCGGCTGCGGCTGCCTCTCCCTGGACCGCTGCGCCCTGGCCAACCCGTACGACGTACTCGCGACCCAAGGTCCCGGCCCGCAACGCCTGGTCGACCCCACCGGCAACCCCTGCCACCCCACCTCCTGCGCCAGCGCCTGAACCTGACCTACCCGATCTCACCTACTCGATCTCACCTACCGGCTCGACTCACCGGTGCCTGCCCACCTACCGGTTCGACTCGCCGATTTTTCGACGAAATCCGCGAGTCGAACCGGTGGGTGGGCAGGAAACCAGCGAGTCGAGCCGGTAAGTCGACAGGTCGTCTGAGAAAGGCGGGGTGCCGAGATCGGCAGGTCGTACCGGGGGTGCTTTGCCTTTATCCACAGGGGTTGAGGTCGGCGCGAGCGAACTGGGGGTGCGGGCGTCTAGGGTCTTGGGTATGGGTGAGTTGCTGAAGTTGACCGATGATCGGGCGAGTACCGCGGCGGGTGTGATCCGCGCGATCGCCGGTGATGCCGCGCGGTTGCGGGACGACCAGGAGACCGCGGTCGCCGCGTTGTGCGAGCCGAACGCGCGGGTCCTTGTCGTGCAGGCGACCGGCTGGGGCAAGTCCGCGGTCTACTGGGCAGCCACCGCCATCCGCAGATCCGAAGGCGCCGGACCAACCCTCGTCGTCTCCCCACTGCTTTCCCTGATGCGCGACCAGGTGGCCGCCGCGGCTCGCGCCGGTCTCCGCGCCGCCACCCTAAATTCGTCGAACGTCGACGAATGGTCCGGCATCGAGGACGCGCTCCGCTCAGGCGGGATCGACGTACTCCTGGTCTCGCCGGAGCGGCTGGCGAACCCCGGCTTCGGCCGGCGCGTGCTCGACGGACTGGCCGGACAGATCGGCCTGCTCGTCATCGACGAGGCGCACGCGGTCTCGGACTGGGGCCACGACTTCCGGCCGGACTACCGCCGAGTCTCCGACGTACTACAGAAGCTGAACCCCCAGACCCCAGTCCTCGCAACAACAGCGACCGCGAACGCGCGCGTGACCGAAGACGTGGCCCATCAGCTAGGGGAGTCGACCCTTGTACTACGCGGGCCGCTGGCCCGGTCGAGTCTCCAGCTCTCCGTGGTCGACGCGTTGTCGCCGCTCGACCGGTTCGCATGGGTCGTCGACCAGCTGCCGAAGCTGCCTGGTTCGGGCATCGTCTACACGCTGACCGTCTCCGATGCGCAGCGCCTCGCGGCCGCGATCCAGGAGGTGCATGGTCCCGCGGTGCCGGTCGCGGCGTACACCGGCGGGCTGGAGGCGACCGAACGGGAGAACCTCGAGGACGCGCTGCGCGGGAATCATCTGAAGGCGTTGGTCGCAACCTCTGCGCTGGGGATGGGGTACGACAAGCCTGACCTCGGCTTCGTCGTGCACGTGGGTTCGCCGCCGTCGCCGGTGTCGTACTACCAGCAGGTCGGCCGTGCCGGGCGGGGAATCGACCATGCGGTGGTCGCCCTGTTGCCGTCCCCTGCAGACGCCGGCGTCTGGGACTACTTCGCCACAGCGACGATCCCCGTGCCGGAGCACGTCAGCAGGCTGCTCCACGGGCTCGAAGCCTACGGACCGGACCAGCCGGCGACTGTCCCGTCGCTCGAGGCGGAGACCGGGCTGCGTCGAGGACGGGTCGAGTTGATGCTGAAGCAGCTCGCGGTCGACGGTGCGGTCGAGCGGGTGGAGAAGGGCTGGATCCGCACCTCGGCCGACTGGACGTTCGACGCGGACCACTACGACGGCATCGTCTCCGTACGCCGGCGCGAGGCCGACATCATGCGGGCCTACACCCGCGGCGAACGTTGCCTGATGCAACTACTGCAGGAATCGCTGGACGATCCGTCGGCCGAACGGTGTGGACGCTGTTCGGTCTGCCTCGGACTGCTGCCGGATCCGTTGACCGCGAAGCCGGATCCGGAGACAGTGCAGGCGGTGACCCGGCTACTTCGTGGTGAGACGCACGTGCTGGAGCCGCGGAAGATGTGGCCGGGTGGTGCGTTCGGGGCGAAGGGGAGGATCCCACCGGCGTTGATGGCTGAGCCGGGGCGCACCATCGTGTTCGCCGATGCGCCGGAGTGGCGCGAGGTGATCAGCGAGACCTTCAACTCCGGTACTGGGGGAGACCCTGCTGCGCTCGATGCCTTGAAGGCCGGCTGTGTCGCGGCGTTGTCCCGTTGGCGCGATGCGTGGTCCCGTCGCCCGGAGGTCGTCGTCGCTCTTCCCGCGGCCGGCTACCGCTGGCTGACCACCGAGATCGCCAACCACCTCGCGGAGATCGGCCGGCTCGAACGCGCCGAACTCACCGTCGACGCCTCAGCCTGGGCCGACGACCTCTCCTCCGCCGAAGAGGCTCGCGTCTGGCGAGACGGCCTCAGCATCGACCCGCCGACGTCCCAGGCGATCGCCGACAAGACCGTCCTTCTGGTCGTAGACGCCTCGTCTTCCCAATGGCCGATCACAGTCGCCGCCGCCAAACTCCGCGAGTCCGGCGCCCATGCAGTTCTTCCCCTCCTACTCCACCGAAAGCCCTAGCGAGCGCCCTCACTTCGCGGCCGGGTGCTCACCAACTTCGAAGTTGCTGCTCGCCAAGGCGCCGTCCTCACCCCGGTCATGCGAACCCGGCAAACCACCACCGCCGGAGGTAGTCAGCACCCGCCCCCGCCGGAGGTAGTCAGCACCCGCCCCCGCCGGAGGTAGTCAGCACCCTCGCCCGCCGGAGGTAGTCAGCAGCCGCCCGCCGGGGTGGGCAGCACCCTCCGCCGGAGGTAGCCAGCACCCACCCGCCGGGGGTAGGCAGCAGCCACCCCCGCCGGAGGTAGGCAGCAGCCACCCCCGCCGGAGGTAGGCAGCACCCATCCCTGCTCATGCTTCGGCGGGCTCGGGCTCGGGAGCGTTCGGCTGACTGGGGTCCGCGGGGAGCGACTCAGCGAAGGTTTTGAGGTCGGAGATCAGGCGGGTCCAGCCGTCTTCGATCAGGGCGCGGAGGGCGCTGCCTGGTTCGAAGCCGGTGTGGATGACGGTGAGTTTGACCTGGTCGCCGACCGGTTCCAGGTCGAAGCTCGCCTGGGAGAGGGGTTCGGCGGCCAGTTTGTCGCGCAGTTCGTCGTCCATCTCCGTCGCCCTGGCGAACTCCGGCGTGATGTGGTGCCAGGTGAACGCGAGCCGCCGGTACGGATCGTGCTCCAGCACGACCTGACCCGGTCCCGCCATCGTCACCTCGCCCATCTTCCACTCCATCGGCGAGCCGACCTTCCAGTCGGTGTCGTGGGTGACACCCCAGTACTGCTGGGTGAACTCCGGATCGGTGAGGACCTGCCAGAGTCGCTCCGGTGTGGTCTTGATGTACGTGGTGTAAACGAAATCGTTGTCGCTCATCGTTTCCTCCTCCAAGGAGTTCTTGAGATCGGCGAAGAACTGCACCCTCCGCCGGTCGTACTGCGTGATCCAGCGGTCGGCGATGGCGTTGATCGGCTCCGCGTTCAGGTAGTGCAACTTCTCCCGCCCGCGCCAGGCGGTGGTGACGAGATTGGCTCCTTCGAGCACGGCGAGGTGCTTGCTGACCGACTGCCGAGCCATCTCAAGCCCTGCGCAGAGCTCCCGCAGCGTCTGTCCGTTCTGCTGATTGAGCCGGTCGAGCAACCGCCGCCGGCTCGGATCGGCCAACGCCCGGAACACTTCGTCGTCCATCGCCACTCCCCGCTTCAACAGCCAGGCCAGCCAATATGCAGCCCATCGGCTGCGTATCTGACAATAGGCACCCAAGCGGCTGCATGTCAAAGGAGACTCCGATTCGTATGTCACTAACTATTGATTTACTTACGAGGCCGGAGCATGCTTGTAACTGTTCAGTTAGATACAGTTGGCAAGGAGGAGCTGGACATGACAACCACACTGATCACCGGAGCGAACAAAGGGCTCGGCTACGAGACGGCTCGCCAGTTGGTGGCTGCTGGACACACGGTTTACGTAGGGGCTCGCGATGCCGAGCGCGGCGCCCAGGCGGCCGAGCGGCTAGGGGCGAGGTTCGTTCAGATCGACGTCACCGATGACGCTTCGGTCGCTGCGGCGGCCAAGCAGATCGAGGCCGATGGTGGCCTGGACGTGCTGGTCAACAATGCCGGGATCGAGGAGCGTACGGCCGACGGAGGGTTCGTTGCGGCCACGGAGTTGACGGCCGACAACCTGCGGGAGGGTTTCGAGACCAACGTCTTCGGGCTCGTTCGCGTCACCCACGCGTTCCTTCCGCTGCTTCAGCGTTCGGCGGCTCCGGTCATCGTGAACGTGAGCAGTGGACTCGGGCTGACGCGGGACCTGGCCTCCCCGGACGCGCCCGCGCGGTTCTACCCAGGGATCACCTATCCGGCGACGAAGGCGGCGGTCAACATGGTCACGGTGCAGTACGCGAAGGCGTTCCCCGGCATCCGCATCAACGCCGCGGACCCCGGATTCACCGCCACCGATCTGAACCACAACACCGGAACGCAGACGGTCGAGCAAGGAGCCGCGAGCATCGTGCGCCTGGCCCAGGTCGGCCAGGACGGCCCGACCGGCGGCTTCTTCGACGCCAACGGACCAGTGGCCTGGTGACGACCTGTCCGAGCCCGATTCGTCCGCAGGCGCGGTGATCGCCATGTCCGAGGCGGCCGCGCGGAAACCACGTCCGCGCAACGCGACGGCGACCAAGGCGTTGCTGCTCAAGGCAGCGACCGAAGAGTTCGCCGAGTACGGATTCGCCGGCGCGCGGATCGACCGGATCGCCGAACGCGCCGGTGCGAACAAGCGCCTGCTCTACGTCTACTTCGGTGACAAGAACCAGCTGTTCGACGCCGTCGTACAAGAGCAGACCGATGCCGTCCTCAAGGCTGCTCCGATGGACGACGGTGACCTGTGTGAGTTCGCGATCGCCCGTTTCGACTACGTGCTGGCCAACCCCGACGCACGACGGATCGCTGCCTGGCGCACCTTCGAGCAGACCGAGCCCTCCGACGCTGAGCGGGCGGCATTCCGGGCACGAATCGAAGCAGTCGAGAAGGCGCAACGTGCCGGGCGAATCCGGACGGACATCCCGGCGGCGGACCTCTTCGCCTTCGTCTTGCGGATGACCGAGAGCTGGCTGAGCGCCCCACCCGCACTCCAAGCCGCTGGCGGTGGCGATCCGCTCTCACCCGAGCGGGTGCAACAACACCGCGCCGCGCTGCAGACCGCCGTACGCAGCCTGGTCGCCCAGTCGTAAGCGCTCGAGTGGTGCGGTTTGGCGTCCGCCACAGGCCACCGGACGGCGGCCCCGCTCGTGGTGTCGCGGCAGGTGTTCCCACGAGGGGACTTCAGGCCAGTTCGGAGAAGAAGGCGGTGAGGTCGTCGGCCAGAAGGACTGGTTCCTCGCGGGCCGCGAAGTGTCCTCCGCGGGGCATGGTGGTGTAGCGGGTGAGGTTGTAGGTCCGCTCGACCCATTCGCGGGGTGGCCGGCCTCCGAGGTCGTAGGGGAAGAGCGCGACCGCGGTCGGCACCTCGACACGTTCGACGCTCGGCCTGAGTCCGTGGGCCCGCTCGTAGTAGGGCCGGAACGACGTCGAGATCGTGTTGGTGAACCAGTACAGCGATGCCTGGGTCAGCAGGAAGTCGTCGCCGAACCGGCGGGCCGGGTCGCCGTCGCAGTCGCTCCACGCGCGGTACTTCTCGAGGATCCAGGCGAGCAGGCCCGATGGGGAGTCGGACAGGCCCTGGGCGAGGGTCAGTGGGCGGGTCTGCTGCTGGTGGGAGTAGCCGCGTTCGGCGTCGAACCACGCCTCCTCTGCTGCCAGATAAGCGCGTTCTTCGTGGGTCAGCCCTGCAGGGTCGTCGCTTTGCGGTCCGGCGACGTCCAGGATGTGCAGTCCGGCCACCGCCTCCGGGTGGGCCTGCGCGAGCAAGCTGGCCTCACCTGAACCGAGATCGGAGCCGTGTACGCCGTACCGCTCGAAACCGAGAACGTCGTGCATGAGCTGGTGCCAGATGTCGTGGGTCAGCGGGGCCTGGTCGAGGGTGGGCCGCTGCGGGGACAGTCCGAACCCGGGCAGGCTCGGGACGACAACGGTGAACGAGTTCTCCGGGCTGCCGCCGTAGCGCGAGGGCGTGGCCAACCGGTCGGCCAGGTCTGTCAGTTCGAGGAACGAACTAGGCCAGCCGTTGGCCAGCAGAAGCGGTAGCGCCCCGTCGCGCTCGGCGTCGAAACGCAGATAGTGCACCGACGTGTCGCCGACGTCGGCGAACCCGGACGGCAGGGCGTTGATCGCCGCTTCGTGCTTGCGCCAGTCGTACGCCGTGGACCAGTAGCCAACCAGTCGACGCAACTCGTCGCTGTCGGTACCGGCTGTCCAGGCCTCGACCGGCCATGGCTTCGGCCACCGCGTCCCGTGCAGGCGTGCGCGGAGGTCATCGAGGTCGGCGTCGGGCACCGTGAGTACTTGTTGGGGGCTGAGCATCCTCTGCATCCCTTCTGTCGACACCATTGAACGCTAACAGTGGTGTCGCGCCTTCGCAACACCAGTAAATGTGTATGGTGGTGTCGTGGATGGATTGGACCTGATCGCCGAGTTCCTCAATACGGTCGACCAGCGATCGTTCAGCCGGCATGGCCGGAGTCATGCCGGCGGTGAACGGCTGGCGTCGCCGGGCGATCTGGCGGACTGGCTGGCGGAGTGCGACCTGCTCGCGGCCGGTGATGAGTTGGGGCCGGAGGATCTGACGGCCGCCATCGCTCTTCGTACGGCGCTGCGTCAATCGCTCTCAGGTGAGCTCGATGCCGCCGTGGCGTTCGCGGACTATCCGCTTCAACTGGTCCACGACGGCGCAGGCAGGCTGCGAATCGCTGCACGGTCGGGCAGGCCATGGCTCGACACCATCGTGGAGACCGTGGTTCTGACCGTGGGCCGCGGAGAGTGGAACCGGGTCAAGCTCTGCGCGGCGCCGGACTGCCGGTGGGCCTTCCATGACACCTCGCGCAGTGGTCGAGGGCGCTGGTGCGACATGAACATCTGCGGCAACCGCCACAAGACCCGTGTCTACCGCGAACGCCACCAGCAAGCCGGATGATCTAGAAGGAGTACGCAGACATGATGGCGGCGGATGTTCGTGCGGTCCCGGATCTACGCTACGAGGCTCACCTGCTGTCCACTGGTGGCGACTTGGTGGCCTGCCGGCTCTGACCGCTGGTTCGCGTGATGCGCAGGACCTTCTGGCGCTGGTCCGCGTCGTCGGCGATCAGCCACTTAGGGACCAGAACGCCGGTGATCGTGCTGAGTGTCGCTCCCTCTTGTCAGGTGGCTAACAACAAATCAAGGGCTGCTGACGTCGCTGCGGTAAAAACGATTGAAGTGGCAACCTTTCTGCTCTGGGTGGCAACTGGGGTGTACCGACGAGGACGAGCCGCGGTCAGCGGTACGCCTCTCTGCCAACACCCGATCGGAGCACTACGTGTCACCAGACGACCCGCGATCCGCCGAGCAGCCGTTGCCTCGGGGTCGCACGCGCCGTCGCCGGATGCACCGGCACTTTGTTGTCGCGGCGGCGGTGCTCGCCGCCTCGGCCGGTGTCGGCCTGGCGCCCAGCGCGGGCGCCGCGCCGACCTTCCGCATCCGTGTGGACGCCGGCGCCTCCTTGGGGACGGTGCCCAGCAGTGGTGCCGGCCTCAACACCGGCTTCGGCGACGACCATATGGGGACCGCCCAGGTGTCATCGCTGATGAAGGCGGCGGGAGTTCGGCAGCTGCGCTATCCCGGCGGCTCAGGCGCGGACGACTACCACTGGAAGACCCACACCTCCGGCGACGGCACCGGCTGGATCCCGTCCAACACCGACTTCGACCACTTCATGGCGACCGCGAAGAGGGTCGGCGCCCGGCCGATCCTGACCGCGAACTACGGTTCCGGCACCGTCCAGGAGGCCGCCGACTGGGTCAAGTACGCCAACGTCGACAAGGGTTACGGCGTTAAGTACTGGGAGATCGGCAACGAGGTCTACGGCAACGGGCACTACGGCGACGGCAAGGGCTGGGAAAGGGACGATCACGCCGACAAGAGCCCGAGGGAGTACGGGAAGAACCTGGTCGCCTACTCGAAGGCGATGAAGGCCGTGGACCCGACGGTGAAGATCGGAGCGGTGCTCACCACGCCCGGCGGCTGGCCGGACAAGGAGAAGGCTGCCGGTGATACCGCCGACTGGAACAACACGGTGCTCTCCATCGCGGGAAGCTCGATCGACTTCGTCATCGTCCACTGGTATCCGGGCGGCACCACCACGGCCGACCTGCTGAACACCCCCTCCAACATCGCCGCCACCACGTCCGAGCTGCGCTCGCTGATCGCCAAGTACACGGGCTCGCGCGCCGCTTCGGTGGAGATCGCGGTCACCGAGACCGACGCCGTCGGCTCGCCCGCCTTGACCAGCCAGGCCGCAGCCCTGTTCGCGCCGGACACCTACATGACCTGGTTCGAGCAGGGCGCCACGCATGTGGACTGGTGGAACCTCCACAACGGCACGGACCAAGCACCCACCACCGTCCACGGCCAGACCGACTACCAGGACGGGGGCATTCTCTCCGCTGGAACCTGCGCCGGAGGGAAGTGCGAACCGCCGCGCGACACGCCCTTCCCCACCTACTGGGGCATCCGCTCGCTGACCGCACTGGTGAAGCCTGGCGACACCATGGTGAAGTCGTCCTCGGGCAACTCGTCGGTTGCCGTGCACGCGGTGCGAAACAGCACCGGCGGTCTGAACGTCATGCTGATCAACAAGAGCCCGCAGGACGCGGCGCCGGTGTCGATCTCGTACGCCGGATTCACCCCGGCCGCAGGGGCGGTCACGACCGTTTCGTATACCAAGGGAGGCACCGCCTTGACGACGGCGAAGCGGGGCACGGCGGTCGCACAGACGCTGCCGCCGTACTCGATCACGACTCTTCAGCTGAAGCCCGCGTCGGGGACCCCTGGCGCTGACAAGCCGACGCCCACTCCCACACCGAGCGCCGGTACGTCGGCCGCCCCCACGCCGACCGCCGGTACGCCGACCGCCGCCACACCGGTTGTCTCCGCGGGCGGGACGACCGGAACTCGTGCGCAGGCGGAGGCCGGCGCACCGGTCGGCCGCCAGACCCCGAGCAACAGGTCCGGCGGCCTGGCTTCGACCGGGATGAGCAACTCCGTCACGTACGGCGCCCTCGGTGGCCTGCTGCTCGTCGCTGCCGGCGGCGTGCTGCTGTTTCGCGGACGTCGCCGCAAGGCTTTGCACGGGAAGTGAAACCGTGTGAGTGACTGACGGCCCGGCAGCAACGCCACCCACCCCGTGGCGTGAGTGCCGGGCCGTTTGCCGTCCAGGGCGACCAAAAATCGTGTTGACGGTTGTCGCAGGATGGGAGGGTGGACATCACCAGTCTCGGTTACCGGACGGATCTGAAACTCATCGAGCTGGCCGGGAGTGAGCTGACCGACCGAGGCGAGTACGTCGTGGTCCGGACGCCCGCCAACCCGTCGTACTGGTGGGGCAACTACCTGCTCTTCCGTACGCCGTTCGCCGCCGGTCAGGTCGCCGCGCGACTCGAGTTGTTCCGAAGCGAGTTCCCGGCGGCGAAACATGTTGCCCTGGGCATCGACAACATCGACGGTCAGGTTGGTGCCGAGGAGGAGCTCGTTGCGGCGGGCTTCGGTATCGAGCGGTACACGGCGATGACGGCGACGGACGTGATCGCACCGGCGCGGCCGAACGAAGCAGCGCAGTACAGGTTTCTGGCGAGCGATGACGACTGGGAGCAGCTCACTGCGCTGAACCTGGCGACGGCGGATCAGGTAGTGGACGCCTCTTACGAGGAGTTCAATCGGCGGAAGATCGAGGCTGCGCGTGGGTTGGTGGAGTCGGGGCAGGCGGTGTGGTTCGGCGCGTTCGAAGGGGAGCGGTTACTGGCGTCGCTCGGGTTGGTGCCGGACGGTCAGGGTGCGGCGCGGTTCCAGTCGGTGCAGACGCATCCGGACGCGCGCGGGAAGGGGCTCGCGAGCACGCTGGTGTACCGCGCGTCGACGTACGGGCTCGGTGAGCTCGGCGCCGAGACGCTGGTGATGGTCGCGGACCCGGACTACTTGGCCATCCGCATCTACCGCGCCCTGGGCTTCACCGACACCGAAACCCAAACCCAACTCCTCATCCCCGCCCCCAAACAAGCATGAGGGGGCGGCGCTGCTCCAACCGCGCGGGTGACCGGAGTGGGCCGAGGGGCGCGAGTGCTGCTGCGCTCGGGCGGGCGTGAAAGGGTTGGGGGATGGGTGAGATGAAGGTTGCGTTGGTGACGGGTGGGAGTCGGGGGATCGGGGCGGCTGCTGCGGTGGCGTTGGCGCGGGATGGGTGGGATGTGGGGATCAGTTATCGCACGCAGGCTGACGAGGCTGCGGCGGTGGTTGCTAGCTGCGAGGCGGTTGGGCGGCGGGCGTTCGCCGTACGGGCTGATGTGGGTGAGGCTGCGGACATCGAGCGGATGTTCGGCGAGGTGACGGACGCGCTGGGGCCGATCGGTGCCGTGATCAACAATGCGGGGATCGTGTCGCCTGCGGGGAAGGTTGCCGATTACGACGTCGAGCGGCTCGAGCGGGTGTTCCGGATCAACACCATCGGGGCGTTTCTGGTGGCAGGCGCCGCCGTACGCCGGATGTCGACCGCGCGGGGTGGGCAGGGCGGGGTGATCGTCAACGTGTCGTCGCGAGGTGCTGTGCTCGGGTCTGCGAACGAGTACGTCGACTATGCGAGCAGCAAGGCGGCCGTCGATACGCTCACCGTCGGACTGGCGAACGAGGTCGCGAAGGAAGGTATCCGCGTGCTCGGGATCCGTCCGGGGCTGATCGAGACCCACATCCACGAGGAAGGGCGGCTGGAGCGGATCGGTACGACGCCGCCGCTGGGCCGCCCCGGCAAAGTGGAAGAGGTCGCCGACCTGATCGCCTTCCTGGTCTCCGACCGCGCCTCCTACATGACCGGCTCCTCGATCGACGTCTCCGGCGGCCGCTAGCTCGCTTCGTCAGTAGGGATGGCGAGGTGGGTGGGTTTGAATCTGCCTCGGACGGTGACGGATTCGCTGGGTTGCCAGTGGGTGGCTTCGGCGGGGTCTGCTTCGTTGACGGCCGCCATCGAGGCGATCAGCCGACCGGGTGCCACCTTGGCGAGCTCGGTGAGCCGGGCCGCCTCGTTCACCGGATCGCCGATCACCGTGTACTCGTAGCGCCGGACATCCCCGATGGTCCCGGCGACCACGATGCCCGCCGTCACCCCGATCCCAGCCGTTGCCTCAGGCAACTCATCGCGCAGCCGCCGAGCCAGCGCCCGACCGGCCTGGAGAGCGCTCCCTGCCGCGTCCGGAAGCTCCGTCGGAGCACCGAAGACCGCCAGCACCGCGTCACCGGCGAACTTGTTCACAAACCCTCCGGCCGCGTCCACCTCGTCGACGACGAGAGCGAAGAAACGGTTGAGCAAGGCAACGACTTCGCCCGGCGGCCGGGTCGCGGCGAGTTCGGTCGACCCGGTCAGATCGACGAAAAGCACGGCGACGAAGCGTTCCTCACCGCCGAGCGTGTCACTGCTCAACGCCTCCCGCACCACCGACGGTCCGACGTACCGGCCGAAGAGCTCGCGGAGGCGTTCGCGTTCGCGCAGACCCGCGGCCATCTGGTTGAAACCGGCCTGGAGCGAGCCGAGTTCGGTGCCGTCGAAGACCGGGATGCGGACGTCGAGGTCACCGTCGGCGATCACCGTCAGGGCATTTCGCACAGAGCGGACCGGCGCGACGACGGAGCGAGCGGAGAGACCGGTCAGGATCCAGCCGCAGACCAGTACGACGGTGCCGAGGGCAAGGATGATCACCGAGAGCCGGGTCGCGGTGACATCGCCCTGGACCAAGGCGAGCACGGCAGTCAGCATCAGGCCGACCACGGGAACACCCGAGCCGACCGCCCAGAAGAACACCGTGCGCGCCTTCAGCCCGGCAGCGAGCAACCGACGTGGGGGCGCCTGATAGGCCAGCGCCCGGGCCGCGATCGGCCGGAGTGCGAATTCGGTCAGCAAGTAGGAGGCGGCGCAGGTGACGAAGCCACCGTCGAAGGTCGTGACCAGCACCCGGAGAACGCTCTCTGGTTGCAGAGCGAGCGTGAGCAGGCTGAAGGTGACCGTTGCCAACAGCCACAGGAAGACCTCGATCAGGGTCAGCCGCAGCGGGAGTTGCAGGGTCGCGATCTGCTCACGCCGGGTGGCCGGTCGATCCTCGAGGACCCAGCTCGTCGTCCGCAGACCGAGCCTGGTGGACCAAACACACCCGACGACCAGCGCGAGCAGGAAGTAGGCGGGAATGGCGATCGACCGCATCACGACCAGATCGTGGCTGCTGTCCGGACCGGGGAGCACGAACAGCGCAAGAACGAAGACCACCACGGCACCGATGACGTTGGTGCCGATGGAGAAGATCGTCAGCAGCGTCTGCACCCGGAACCGCAGCATCCGCGGACTCTGGTCGGCCGGCCCCAGCAACCGCGACCCGAACGGCCGCCGTCGCAGGACGACCTCGGCATTACTCTCCGACAGCACCCTCACAGTCTGCAACGAGTTCCACAGCCGATCGGCACCGCCTCGCCCAGTTCAAGTCTTCTTGAGCGGTTTGGCACGGAGATGCCCATGGCTCTAATCGGCCGCGTCATCGGACCGGTCCATGGGTAATGTCCTGCGGACGACATCTGCCTCGGGAGCAACTGTGACGCACGACCGCCACTCCTACGCCGAACCGGCGTTGGTCCGCACCACCCACCTTGAGCTCCAGCTGGACCTGGACTTCACCGCGAAGGTGCTGGCCGGTTCAGCCACCCACACGCTCGCCTGGAGTGGCCCTGGCGACCGTTTGGTGCTCGACACCCGCGACCTGACCGTGCTCGCGATCGAGGGTTCCACCGCGGACGGCTGGGAGCCGCTGGAGTACAGCGTCTCGGTGCCCGACGCCGAACTCGGGTCAGCCTTGACCATCCGCACCCAGTCGCACGAGCGGGTCAAGGTCAGCTACCGCACGGCCCCGACCGCGACCGGGCTGCAGTGGCTGGAGCCGTCGATGACCGCGGGTGGCGTCCTGCCGTATATGTTCAGCCAGTCCCAGGCGATCCACGCGCGCAGCTGGGTGCCGGTGCAGGACACCCCGAGCGTTCGGTTCAGCTACTCCGCTCACGTCACCGCGCCGCCTGAGTTGATGGTGTTGATGAGCGCCGACAACGGCACCGCGTCGCGGCGTACCGGCTCGTACGACGTGGTGATGCCCGAGCCGATCCCGTCGTACCTGCTGGCGATTGCGGCCGGCGACCTGGTCTTCGAGCCGATCGGCGAGCGCTCCGGCGTCTGGGCCGAGCCGGAGATGGCCAAACTGGCCGCGGCGGAGTTCTCCGACACCGAAGAGATGATGCGGGTCACCGAGGCGCTCTTCGGCCCGTATCGCTGGGGTCGGTACGACATCCTCGTGCTGCCGCCGTCGTTCCCGTACGGCGGGATGGAGAACCCGCGGATGACGTTCGCGACCCCGACGGTGGTGATCGGCGACAAGTCCCTCGTCACCGTCGTCGCGCACGAACTCGCGCACAGCTGGTCCGGCAACCTGGTCACCCAGGACAGCTGGGACGACATCTGGCTGAACGAGGGCTTCACGTCGTACGTCGAGAACCGGATCATCGAGGCCGTGTACGGCATCGAGCTCGCGGTGATGGAGACGGCGATCAAGCAGCACTCGACCGTGGTGAAGCTCGATCCGCTGTCGCCCGCGGAGCTGGCGTTCGAGTTGCCTGGGCTCAACCACAAATCGGAGTACCACGGCACGACCGCGCTCGGGCCGCTGAAGGGCAACTGGTTCCTCTCCTGGTTGGAGGAGCGGTTCACCCGCGAGGTGTTCGACCCGTTCCTGCGCGGGTACTTCGACCGGTTCGCCTTCCGCAGCATCAACTCCGAGGACTTCGCCGCGCATCTGACCGAGCACCTGCTGGACAAGCATCCCGGTGTGGTGACCGACGACGAGATCGCGGCCTGGTTGGACGAGCCGGGGATTCCCGCCTTCGCCGAGCGCGCGCAATCCGCTCGGTTCGCGGTGGTCGACCAGAGGCGCGACAAGTGGCTCGCGACCGGCGATCTGCCCGACGCGGCCGGCTGGACGACGCACGAGTGGCTGCGGTTCCTCGACGCGGCGCCGGACGTGTGGACGGCCGAACAGTTGCAGCAACTCGATCGCGAGTTCGGTCTGACCGGTACGGCGAACGGCGAGATCGCGCGTCGGTGGTACTCGATTGTTGCCGCCAGCACCTACACCCCGGCGTACGGCGAACTGGCGAGCTTCCTCACCCGGGTCGGCCGGATGAAGCTGGTCCTCCCGGTCTACCGCGCCCTGGTCGACAACGGCACCGACACCGCCTTCGCCACCCAGGTCTTCGAATCAGCCCGCCCGGGCTATCACCCGATCACCACGTCCGCGGTCGAAAAGATCCTCGCCCGCCCTAGAGGGTGAGCATGTAGCGGTGGGTTCGGTGGGTTTCCTGGTAGCCGAGGGTGGTGTTGGTGCGTTGCATCGGGGTGTTGGTGTCGACGGTGTCGGTGAGTAGGCCGGAGACGTCGGGATAGGCGGATCGCGTACTGCGGATCGCGGCGGCCTTCATCCACAGCGACAGGCCCTGGCCGCGGTGCTCGGGGAGGACCGCGGTGCCGTAGTGCTGGGCGTCGCCGTTGGCATCGGCCGGTACGACGAGTTCGGTGTAGCCGACGATCTCGCCGGTGGAGCGGTTGATCGCGGCCGTGGTGAGCAGGTGTTCGCCGCGGCGCTCGACGACGTTGGCGATGTGCCGGACCCGGTCGACGTCCCAGATCTCGGCGCCGTAGTCGATGTCGCCGAGCGGCGCATCGTCCATCGCCTTCCGCGATTCGGCGTACGTCTCGACGAGCTCGTCCGGGACGACGCCCGGCCAGGAGGCCAAGCGGTATCCGGCCGGCTCGGGCACCGGCGGCTCGGCGTACGTCGAGAGGTCCAGTCGCGCGAAGATCAAGGTCAGCCCGACGGCGAAGTCCCGGTTGGCCAGGAACTGATCTCCGGGCGACCCGACAGTCGCATCAACGAGGATCGTCCGTACTTCGTGCTCCCGGCCGGCCGCCGCTGCGACGGCGAGGAGTTCTGACCCGACGCCGTGACGGCGTTCGGCCGGGTGGACCGCGATCTCGAGCTCGGCGAGGTGCGCGTAGGCGGCCTTGCTGTTGAGGCGCAGAAACGCGGACCCGACCGGATTGCCGTCGCGGTCGGACGCCAGCCAGGCGATCCGGCGGCTGAACGGCCGGTAGTCGGGATCGGTCAGTGGAGTGATTGAGATGGCCAAGTCGGCAAGGTAACCGGGCCGTGCAGGCGCAGGCAACTACATTCCGCCACAAGTGAGCGTTGTTTCGGATACGGTGCTTCGGAGCATTGACACACGAGGGGAGCTCGGGGTGGACCAGCAGTACGGGGGAGAGGCGGCGCGGACGATCGGTGGCGATCATCTGGCGCTGCGGGATCAGGTGCTGGCCGAGTTGCGCCGGCGGATCGTCGACGGCGACTACGCGCCGGGCGAGCGGCTGACCGAGAACCGGCTGGCCGATGACTTCGGCGTGTCCCGGAACCCGGTCCGGGAGGCGCTGCGGGTGGTGGAGACCGAGGGGTTCGTGCAGATCCTGCCGCGGCGTGGTGCGGTGGTGGCGACGCTGGACGAGACGGCGATCCGGGATCTGTTCGCAGTACGGGAGCAGCTCGAGACGCTGGCAGCAGGGTTGGCGGCCGAGCGGGCTACTGCCGAGGACGTCGAGCGGCTGCGGTCGTTGCTGGCGAAGGCGAGTGCTGCGACCGATGCGGAGGACTTCGACGAGGTTGCAGAGCTCAACAGTGCGTTCCATGTCGCTGTGATCGAGATCAGCGGCAACCGTTGGCTGGCGTCGATGTCGTCCGCGATGTACCACCACGTGCACTGGGTGTTCCGCGTCGGCGCAGCGAAGCGCGCACCGCACTCCTGGAGTGAGCACATCCGCCTGGTCGACGCCATCGCCGCAGGAGACCGCACGGCAGCCGTCGACGCCGCCCGTCAACACGTAGAAGCCGCCGCAGCCGCAGCCCTCGAACCAGACCAAAGCTAGCGCCTAGCTGCAGCTACGGCATCTCGTTGGCTAGCGGCCTACGGCGTAGCCCTGCATTCCTCTTGGGTTGGCTGCGGCTGCCAGTACGCCGTCCGCTTCCCGCTTGACCGCACAGAGCCGACCCAAGCTCCAGGGATCCGCTGACGTGACCGCGTGCCCGCGGCGTACCAGCTCATCCCGTACTGCGCTGCCGAGGCGACTCTCCATCACCAGCCCACCGGGCTCGGTCGCCCGCGGATAGAAGGACGACGGGAACCCGGTCGAGTGCCATGCCGGTGCATCGATCGCCTCCTGGAGATCCTGACCGCCCGCAAGGTGACGCAGGAGGAACAAGAGCTGCCACTGGTCCTGCTGATCCCCACCTGGTGATCCGCAAGCGAGCACGGGTGCACCATCACGCAGTACGAGAGTCGGCGTCAGCGTCGTCCGCGGCCGCAGCCCAGGTGCGAGCGACGACGGGAGGCCTTCCTCCAGCCAGAACATCTGCAGGCGACTCCCCAGACAGAACCCCAGCTCGGGGATCGTCGGCGATGACTGCAGCCAGCCGCCGCTCGGCGTCGCGGAGATGACGTTGCCCCACTGGTCGATCACGTCGATATGACAGGTGTCGCCGCGCGTGACGCCTTCCTTGGAGACCGTCGGCTCGCCGGTCGTCCCGTCGATCTGGTAGTTGCCAACAGCAACCGATGTCAAGCGCGGGACCCGGCCGTCCGGACTACCCGGCCGAAGCTCCAAGACCGCGCTCTCTCCGACCAGAGCGGCGCGCTCGGCGGCGTACGCGGGGGAGAGGAGTGTCTTGAGTGGCACGTCCGCGCCGTCGCCGTACCAGGCCTCCCGGTCGGCGTACGACAGCTTCATCACCTCAACAGTGGTGTGCACTGCTTCGGCACTAGTCAGATCGAGATCCGCCGGATCACCCAGCTCAGCTAGAACAGCCAGAGACTGTAGTAGCGCGGGACCTTGTCCCCACGGACCCGTCTTCGCAACTGTGTGCCCGTGCCAGTCGTAGGTGGCCGGCTCTTCCCAACTCGCCTGGTACGCCGCCATGTCAGCACCGGTGATGAGGCCGCCATGGTCTTCACCGCTGGAGTCTCTATGCGGCAGCCGCGAGAACTTGTCGACCGCCTCGGCGATGAAGCCTTCACGCCAGGTGTGCCTTGCCCGCTCGACCTGGTTCACCCGGTCGTCACCAGCGCCCTCGGCTGCGACCAGGAGTCGCTCGAGCGTGTCGGCGTACGCCGTGTTGCGGAAGAGCTTGTTGGTGCTCGGCGGCTTGCCGTCCTGCAACCACAGGGCGGCGGACGTCGGCCAGTGCTCGGTGAAGAGCTGCTGCACGTTGGCGACCGTGTCACCGACGCGGCCGACCAGCGGGTGTCCGTTGCGCGCATAGCCGATCGCCGGCTCGAGCACTGTGCGCAGCGGGAGGCTCCCGTGGTCGCGTAGCAGCAGGAGCCACGCGTCAACGGCTCCTGGTACTGCGGCAGCCAGTGGACCGGACCCGGGAATCATTGCGAGTCCCAGCGAACGGTAGTGCTCGATCGTGGCGCCAGCAGGCGCCACGCCTTGTCCACAGAGCACCCGTGGAGTCGGGTCGGCGGCGGTAGCGATGATCGCCGGCACCTCACCGCCGGGGCCATTCAGGTGCGGCTCGACGACGTGCAGTACGAACCCGGCCGTGGCGGCAGCGTCGAAGGCGTTGCCACCGAGCTCCAGGATCCGCATGGCCGACTGCGACGCGAGCCAGTGCGTCGACGAGACCATCCCGAAGGTGCCCCGCAGGGTAGGCCGGGTGGTGAAGCTCATGAAGCGACTCCTCTGGTGAGATCTCGTACGTCGGGTCCGTGGCCGTCATCGTCGACTAGATGACAGGCGACCTGGTGCCCACCCTCTCCGATGACCCGGGACTCCGGCACGACGGTCCGGCATTTGTCGACGGCTACCGGGCATCTGGTGTGAAAGCGGCAGCCTGGTGGCGGGTCCAGCGCCGAGGGCAGGTCGTCACCGAGCAGCACTGGGCGACGTCCTCGCTGCGTTGCCGGGTCGGGCACAGGAGCGGCTGAGAGCAGTGCCTGCGTGTAGGGGTGAGCTGGTACGCCGAAGATGCGCTCGCGTGGGCCTTGTTCGACCAGTTGGCCCAGGTACATCACGGCGACCTCGTCTGCCAGGTACTCGACCGCTGACAGGTCGTGAGTGATGAACAGGCAGGCGAAGCCGAGGTCGCGCTGGAGATCGGCTAGCAGGTTGAGCACCGATGCCTGGACTGAGACGTCCAGTGCGCTGGTGGGCTCGTCTGCGACCAAGAGACGCGGCTCGGAGATCAGGGCGCGGGCGATGCTGATTCGTTGCCGTTGGCCGCCGGACAACTCGTGCGGGGAGCGTTGGGCGACCTCTGGGCGAAGGCCCACGCGTCTGAGAGCTTCGGTGACTTGGTTGCGAATGTCTGGTCGGCGCATGAGGCGTAGTGGCTCACCGACGATGTCGCCTACAGAGAAGCGGGGGTCGAGGGAACCGGCCGGGTCCTGGAAGACGATGGACACGTTGCGGCGGTGCGGTCGGAGCTGACGGCGGTTGAGGTGAGTGATGTCGACGTCTGCCAGACGGACGGTACCGCCGGTCGGCTCAAGCAGGCGGACGATGCAGCGGCCGACGGTGGACTTCCCAGAGCCACTTTCGCCGACTAGTGCGACGACGGTTCCTTGGCGGATCTGCAGGGAGACGCCGTCGACGGCACGAACCGGTCCGAAGTGCATGACCAAGTCTTGAAGCTCTAACGCGGTTGACTGCTCTGGCGGGTTCATGAGGCATCCACTGGGTTCCAGCAGGCGACCTGGTGGGCGCCGGTGGTGAGCCGCGGCTGCGTCGTAGTACAGGTGTCCAGTGCTCGCGGACAGCGGTCGGCGAAGGTGCAGGCGTCGGGTTGGATGGCCAGAGATGGCACCAGGCCGGGGATCTCGTTCAGGCGGTGAGTGTCTGCATGTCTGCCTGCTGCGGGCGACGCGGCTAGGAGTCCTGCTGTGTAGGGGTGTTGCGGGTGGGCAAACAGGTCGTGGACGCCGGCCGTCTCGACTATGCGGCCGGCGTACATGACAGCGACCCTGTCCGCGAGGTCCGCCACCACACCGAGATCGTGAGTAATCAGGACGATGCTGGTGCCGAGGCGTTCGCGCAGACTTCGCAGTACGTCGAGGATGCCAGCCTGGATGGTTACGTCGAGCGCTGTAGTGGGCTCGTCGGCGATGAGCACCTTGGGATCGCAGGCGACCGCCATGGCGATCATCACTCGTTGCCGCATGCCGCCAGAGAGCTGATGCGGGTAGTCGTCGACACGGCGTCCGGCGGAGGGGATGCCGACGAGCTTGAGGAGCTCTACGGATCGCGCGCGAGCCTTGGCGCGGGAGAGACCGTTGTGGACACGGAGGACTTCACCGATCTGGTAACCGACCGTGAACACCGGGTTCAAGGACGTCATCGGCTCCTGGAAGATGTAGGCGATCTCGCGGCCGCGGATCGAGCGGAGGGTTCGCTTGTCGGCTCCGACCAGCTCGGTGCCGTCCAGCTCGACTGAACCGTCCACTGATGCGCTGCGGGGGAGTAGACCGGAGAGAGCCATCGCCGTGACGCTCTTGCCGCACCCTGACTCACCGACGACGGCCAGTACTTCGCCGTCGCGTACTTCGAGGTCGACCTGGTCCACGGCCGACAGCGGGCCGTCCTCCGTGCGGAAGGACACGGTGAGGCCGCGCACCCGTAGTACGGGCGTGGTCGTCACGGGTGTCATCGGCGGCTCGCCTTCGGGTCGAGGGCGTCGCGGAGGCTGTCGCCGACGATGTTGAACGCCAGCGCGAGCAGCATGATCGCGAGCCCGGGCATGACGGCGGCCCAGGGCGCGCGGGAGGCGAACTGCTGCGCGTCGGAGAGCATCGTGCCGAGGCTGGGCGCCGGCGGTTGGATGCCCAGGCCGAGGAACGACAGCACCGCTTCGCCGAGGATCGCGGCCGGGATCGCGACTGTCGCCTGGACGATGATCACCGAGGCGGCGTTGGGCAGGATGTGACGGCCGAGCACCCACAGATCGCTGGCTCCCTCGACGATCGCGGCCGCTACGAAGTCCAGCGATTTGAGTCTGAGGGTCTCCGAACGGACGATCCGGATCACGCCGGGGATCTGGGCGATGCCGATCGCGATCGCCGCATTCCCGAGGCTCGCGCCGCGGATCGCTGCCAGGCCGACCGCGAGGATCAGGAACGGGAACGCCAGCACGAGATCTGTGAGCCGGCTGATCAGCGCGTCGATCGCGCGGAAGTAGCCGGCCATCAGACCGAGCGGTACGCCGATCAGGAGGGAGGTCGCGACGGCGAGCAGGCCGACGTGCAGGGAGGCGCGCAGGCCGAACATGATCCGGGACAGGACGTCGCGGCCGAGGTCGTCGGTGCCGAGAAGGTAGCCGGCTGTGCCAGGTGGGGCGAACGCCCGGTCGAGATGGGTCTGGGTCGGCTCGTGCGGCGCGATGACGTTGGCGAAGACGGCGACGAGGATCGCGACGGTGAGGACCGCGAGGCCGGTGATGGCCAGCGGGTTGCGGAGGAGCCGCTTCAGAACCTTGCGGCGGCGCGACGGCGTACCGGCTGTTGTGACGGTGACATCGACGACGGCCATCAGGCTTCACCCCTGACCCGGATCCGGGGATCGATGACGGAGTAGAGCAGATCGACGAGCAGATTGATCACGATGTACGCCGTGGCGGTGACCAGGACGACCGCCTGGATCACCGGGTAGTCGCGCTGGAAGACGGCGTCGACGGTGAGTTTGCCGAAGCCCGGGAGTGCGAAGATCCGCTCGGTGACGACGGCACCGGAGATCAGGGCGCCGAGCTGGAGGCCGACGATCGTGATGACGACGATCAGGCTGTTTCTGAGCGCGTGGCGACCAACTACTGCGCTCCTCGGGAGGCCTTTCGCTTCGGCAGTGCGGATGTAGTCGGCCGAGAGCGCGTCGAGCATCGACGATCTGGTCTGCCGCATGATGACCGCGGCGAGGCCGGTGCCGAGGATCATGGCCGGCAGCACGAGGTGGTGGAGGTTGCCGATCGGGTCGCTGAAGAACGGGACGAAGCCCGACGCCGGGAACAGGCCCAGGGCGACCGAGAGATACAGGATGGCCATCAGCCCGAGCCAGAAGTTCGGCACCGACAGGCCGAGGAGGGCCAGCGCGTTGGCCGCCCATTCGGCGGGGCGACCGCGTTGGACGGCGGCGACCACGCCGGTGCCGACGCCGATCACGCCGGCGACCATGATCGCTAGCAGGGACAGCTCCATCGTCACGGGGAGAGCGCTCTTCAGCATCGAGGAAACGCTCTCTCCCGTTCTGATCGAGCTGCCCAGGTCACCGCGCGCCGCGTGGCTGACGAACCGCCAGAACTGGACCAGGATCGAGTCGTCCAGGCCGTACTGCTCCCGGATCGCCCGCAACGACTCGGGATCGCGGTCCTCGCCGGCGAGCGCCAGCGCGGGATCGCCAGGGAGCGCTCTCACCCCGAGAAACACCACGATCGTTGCCAGCAGCAACGTGACGAGCGACTGCCACAGGCGGTGCAGCAGATAACGCTTCATCGATTCCTTCCTCGGTCGCTACTTGTCTCTCTGTTACTCGGCGTTCGGCTACTTGGCGAAGGCGGCGAACGCCGTACGGATGACGCCGTCGGGGTAGGTCTGGACGCCGAGCACCTTCTTCGAGACGCCGGTCAGGTTGCGCTGCCGGTACAGGTAGATCAGCGGGTCGTCCTCGTGCAGCTTGGTGACCACCTGGCCGTACAGCTGGATGCGTTGCGCCTTGTCCTTCGCCTGCCGGGCGTCGGTGAGCAGCTTGTCGACATCGGGACTGCTGTAACCGGCGACGTTCTGGCTCCCCGTCGTACCGACGAAGTTGTAGATGTTCGCATCCGGGTCGACCCGGCCCGACCAGCCCAGCTGCAACAGCTCGAAGTCACCACGGTCCTGCTGGTCGAGCAACGACGCGTACTCGACCGGTTTGATCACCAGCTCGAACCCGCCTTCCTTGACCATCGCCTGCAGCGCTTGCGCGAGCCGCAGGCTGTCCGGGTTGTTCGAGGTGATCATCGAGACCTTGTACGGCGTACTCACGCCCGCCTGCTTCAGGAGATCCTTCGCCTTCGCCGGGTCGTGGGCCGGGCAGACCTGGGCGGCATCGCTGGTGAACTCGCTTTTCGGTGAGATCGGCGAGCAGGCGACGGTGTTCAAGCCGTTGAAGATGGACTTCACCAGCGCTTCGCGGTCGATCGATGCCTCGAGCGCCTGGCGGACGCGCGGGTCCTTCGCGATAGGGGTGTCGAGCTGCTTGAGCGGGTTGCCGATGCCGTTCGCGTTGGCGATGTTGACGGTCAGGCCCTGGTAGCCGAGCGACTGGGACTGCAGTACGGACATATTGCTGTCCTTCTGCAGAGCCGGCGCGTCCTGGGTCGAGAGCGAATCGGCGACCTGGGCGTCACCCGACCGGAGGTTGGCCGAGCGGATGCTGGAGTCGGTGATGATCCGGTACTCGATCGCATCCAGGTGCACCTTGGCGGCGTCGTAGTACAGGGGATCCTTCACCACCTTGATCGAGTTCTGGGCGACCCGGCTGGCGAACTTGAACGGGCCGACGCAGACCGGTGCGGTGGAGAAGTTGGCACCGAGCTTGTTCACCGTGGCCGGGCTGAGGACCATGCCGGCGCGGTCGGCGAGGGCTGCGGTGAGCGGGGCGAACGGCTTCTTCAGCTTGATCACGACGGTCTTCGGGTCCGGCGTCTGGACCTCGGCGATCGGGCCGAGCTCGCTCTTGCGACCCGAACCGGCGAGGGTGAGGCCGCGTTCGATCGAGAGTTTCACGGCGGCGGAGTCGAAGGTGCCGCCGTCGGCGAACTTCACCCCCTCACGCAGCGGGATGGTGAGGCTGAGTCCGTCGGGGGCGATGGTCGGCAGGGCGGTCGCCAGTTGCGGGACGATTTTCGCGTCGGGGCCGAGGTCGTAGAGCTTCTCGCACATGGTGTGGAAGACGTAGCGCGAGTACAGGCTGCGGGAGAGGGTCGGGTCGAGCTTGTCCGGATCCGCCGACAAGGCGACGGTGAGCGTGCCACCGTCCTTCACCTTGGCTGGGTCCGCAGCATCGCCGAAGACATCCTGCCCGGCGGCCTGTCCGCTCGGCTGATCGCCGCTGGACTCCACCGGTGAACACGCCGAAACCACCAACGCGACTGCGACCACAGCCGGCGCCAGAACTCGTGCAGGCAGGAACCACGAGAGCACCCCCGATCGCGGACTCTCCGAAGGTTCTTGCTGGTCAGGATGTGTCGAGGCGCGGTTCAGCTCTGGCGCGAGGGAACTAGAGCGGTTCAGTGCGCGCCGAGTTCGACGGAACATTTCGTCCTCCCGGGATGAGCGGCTCCACCGACTGTTTCATGTATACAAGGCACCCGCGCAAGTGATTCGGCGAGTTTCACTCAACCTTTTCGCTTCTCCCACCGTCGAGCAGTAGAACGATCCAACCGACAGCCCGCAGCAGGTCGCCGGGCACTCCCGCACGACTCAGGTCGCCAACGCTGCCCGCCGGCACACCCCATTACCCCCGACCACCCCCGACGAGCCCCACGTCCCGCGTCCTACCGGTTCGACTCGCCATCGAAGGGCTCACTTACCGGTTCGACTCGCCGTCGCCCCCCGACCTACCGGTTCGACTCACCGTCGATCCCCGACCTACCGGTTCGACTCACCGATTTTTCGCGAAAAAACCGGCGAGTCGAGAAGTTGCGGTCAGTCGAGCCGGTAGGTGAGCCCTTCGACGGCGAGTCGAACCGGGAGGTCGAGCGGCCACGACCGGTACAGCCAGTGACGAACACCTGGGTCGGTCGGCAAGTAGGGCAGCGGTGATCAGGGGCGCCCAGCGGGTCGGGCGGGGATGGCCGTCGCCGGTGGTTCGGCGTACCGGGAGGTGGTCCTGCGGGGAATCTAGAGTTGTTGGTTCCTGTGCAGCAGTCGCCCAGCAGGGAGCCGCCGGGTCAAGGTGCTCTGAATGCGGCATCTGGCGATGGCTGCCGGTGTCATTGACGACCGTCGCGCTGCAGGTCAAGCCTGGGCTCGGTGACACCGACATCGCCGCGAGCCCGGAGTGGTTCGGCGACGGCTGGAAGGCCTTCCGTGAAGTGCTCGTACGCCGTGAGTTGGCTGAGCTGCTGGTCGCCGAAAGCCCGAGGGACTTCAAGATCCAAGAGGTTCCCGGGGCTCCCTGAACGATACGACCGTGTGGTCCGGCCCGCAGCGGTGGTCCGGGCCAGGAGCCGCTTCGGCCCGGCAACCCCGTCCTCGCGGCGTTGCGGGCCGGAGTACGGGTTAGGTGTTCCAGAGGGGCGGGTAGGTGATGGTGCCGGCGGGGACTGGGGTGTCGTCCAACGGGAGGACCATCAGGTGAGGGCCGTCGTCGATGTGGGGATGGTGGATGTCGAAGGTTGTCGCGGGGAGGAAGCCGAAGCGGGGGTAGTAGGTCGGGTGGCCGAGGAGGATCACCAGGTGTTCGCCGGCTGTTCGGGCCGCGGTGAGGCCGGCTTGCATGAGGGCGCCGCCTATGCCTTGGTTCTGGTGATTGGGCAGGACGGCGAGCGGACCTAGCGACAGGACCGGCGTCGAATTGATGTGCACTCGGCTGAAGAGGATGTGGCCGATGATGCCGTCGTCGGCGACTGCGACCAGGGAGAGATGGGGGAGCCAGGCGCCGGGATCGCTGCGAATCGCCTCGACGAGGTCAGGTTCATAGGTCTTGCCGAATGCCAACAGGTTGACTTCACGAATGGCGGCGGTGTCGGCGGGAGTTTCACAACGCGTGATCAGGGACAACGGAGAACCCTTCAGAACAAGGGGAACCCGGCCGATCGGCGTACGCGGATCAGGCCAGGGTCCGGGGGATGAGGACAACTGGCGGGAGCAGGGCGCCGCACACAGCGGCCGCCGACATCGCGGTCATCAACTCATCTCCCTTCCCTACTCGAAGCCTGGCAAGCACTCTATCCAACCCCCGCCGGCCCATGCAGCCGAATTTCGCCGTACCAGTCCTCCAGTACGGCGAAAGCCGCGAACCCGCTGCCGGTCACATTCTCGTGCCGCGCTCCGTCATCGCCTTCAGAAGCCCATCAGCGGACAGTAGAAGGAACGGGAATCATCATGCAGAAGACCAGCAAGATCGCGGTCGTCGGAGCAACGGGTCGCGTCGGCAGGCACGTCGTGCGAGTGGTGGAGGAACACGGCTACCAGGTCGTGCCCATCTCTCGCTCCACCGGCGTGGACGTGATCACCGGGGACGGACTGGTCGAGGCCCTGGACGGCGTCGAGGTGATCATCGACGTGTCCAGCACACCGTCGCCCCAGGAGGAGGCGGCGACCGAGTTCTTCACCACGACCGCC
Organism: Kribbella sp. NPDC006257; assembly: GCF_040613535.1. Lineage (NCBI taxonomy): Bacteria > Bacillati > Actinomycetota > Actinomycetes > Propionibacteriales > Kribbellaceae > Kribbella > Kribbella sp. NPDC006257. The sequence continues at coordinate 47,271 of NZ_JBEXSJ010000007.1, read as the reverse complement.
GCGAACCTGCACCAGGCCGGCCACAAGACCGGCGTACGCCGGATGGTGGTGGTGTCGATCATCGGCATCGACGATTCCACCGCCGGCTACAACGCGGCCAAACTCGCCCACGAGAAGGCGGCGCTGGCCGGCCCCATCCCCACCCGGATCGTGCGGGCCGCGCAGTTCCACGAGTTCGTTGAACAGCTCGTCGGCTGGGGCACCCAAGGCGATGTCGCCTATGTCCCGAGCATGCGCACCCAACTCGTCGCGGCCCGCACGGTCGCCGAGAAACTGGTCGAGGTCGCCACCGAGGCCGATCCCGCGCCGGCAGATACGCGTTACCCGGAGATCGCCGGACCTCGGGCCGAGAACCTGGCGGACGCCGCACGCCTGCTGGCCGCCCGAAACGGCAGCCCTGCCCGCATCGAAGAGGTGAGCGATCCGGCCAACCCCGACCGCGACCTGTTCGAAAGCGGCGCTCTCCTCCCCAGCCCCCACGCCACGCTCGCCGGACCCTCGTACGCCGAATGGCTAGCCGAACCCACCCGCTGAGACCCGCATAACCGTCGATCGGATCTTCACGTCGCAGGTCGGGCGCCCCTAGCGTGAGCTTGTCGCAGTGAGAACAGATCGAGTGAGTTAAGGACTGAGCTGGATGGAACCCGTCGTGTTGGCGAAGCATTTGATCGACAGCAATCGGTACATGGTTCTTGGGACCGTGGATCCGGACGGGCGTCCGCGGGTGTCGCCGGTGTACTTCTCGCCGGACGGCTACTCGGTCGTCTACTGGGTGTCTTCTCTCGAATCGCACCACTCACGGAACATTGCTGAGCGGCCTGAGGTCAGCATGGTGGTTTTCGACTCCGCGGCCGAGATCGGAAGTGGGGAGGCGGTCTACCTGATCGCCCGTGCAGAGGAGGTCCCGGGCGATGAGTTGGAGGGATGTCTCGACAGCATTGTCTGGACGCGGTTCCCGGGGCTCAAGCAGTTCTCCGCGGCGGAACTGCGCGATCCAGAGGTCCGGCGGCTGTATCGGGCACGGATCAGCGAGCACTCCATCCACATCCCCGGCCGCCACCCGGAGTACGGCACCGGCACCGACCGCCGGATGACGGTAGACCTCGGCTAAGCGCCACTGGCGAGGGCGGCGGTTGGGTCTCGGTCGGCGGGGCCGGTGGGGAGCCAGGTGTTGTCGATGAGGGTGTAGGGGTGCCAGCGGCCGGTGCGGTCGAGGCGGAGTTGGCGGTCTGCTGCGGTAAGGCGGTTGCCGGAGACCTCGAAGGTGAGGTCCCAGGCTGCCGTCAGTTCGGTCCGCGCTCTAGCGATCTCCGATGGGTCCGGAGCCCACTCGTTGTCGAGAACGTCGAGGCCGGGCGCTCCGCCGTACGACCAAGCGGTGACGCCGACTGCAAGTTCGGCGGGTCGGCCGAGGGCGGTGGCGAGGCGCTCGGTGAACATCGGGTAGTCGGCGGCAAGTCGTACGGCGTCCTGCCACTCGTCCAAGATCCACGGATCGGCCGAATGAGTCAGCAAGGCTCTGAGCTCGGCGCGGGCTCGGCGGGCGGCGTCAAGCACTAGGAGCGGGAGGCTTGCAGGCTCCATCCCGGCGGGTGGTTGCTGACCGGTGACCGCCAGCTCATCCAGCTCGACCTTCGCCGGCAGCGCAGGCGGCTCGGGCAACTCGGCCGGCTCGATGGAGAAGGCTTCAGCCGCAGGCACTCCCACAAGACCATCCGTAGCAGCTGACGTTCCAGTGGTTGCTCGTTGCTGGAGGTCGTCCAGGAGATCCTCGCGGGAGCGGCCGCGCATCAGCAGGAGTACGAACGGGTCCTCGTCGAGCAGCCAGCCGACCTGGTAGCACAACGCGGCCGCGTGCTGGCAGGGCAGCTCCCAACCATCGCAGGTACACGAGGGATCCAGGTCGCCGATCCCCGGCAACAACGGAACCGCGGCATCAGCTGCCGCCTCGACGAGATCGTGCGGCATCTCGCCATCCAGCAGCGCCGCGATGTGCCCGGCGCGCGAGCCCACCTGGTCCAGGAAGCGCGTCCACTGGTCCGCACTCAACCGGTCGACCACCACGACGGCCTCGTAGGTGTCTTCGGGCGCGTGAACCGTCGCCGCGATCCGCCCCGCGCTGATCGTGATGGTCCCGACCTGCCCCGAGTTGGCGAACCGCCGCCCGCGCTTCAGTTGGTCGTTGTCCAGTGAGGTGTCCTCCAGCGCCTGCACCCACGACCGCCCCCACCACGACTGAGCCCGCGTCACCCCACGCCGGGCCCCGAACGCCGCAAACCCCTTGGCCACCTCGCCGCTCATCGCGCGCCTCGGAGTTCTACGAGGTTGGCCAGGTCGGCGTCGGAGAGCTCAGTGAGAGCAGCTTCGCCACTGGCTAGTACCGCGTCGGCCAGTTCTCGTTTGCTGGCCAGCATCGCGGCGATCCTGTCCTCGATGGTGCCCTCGGCAATCAACCGGTGAACCTGTACCGGTCTGGTTTGGCCGATGCGGTAGGCCCGGTCGGTCGCCTGGTCCTCGACCGCCGGATTCCACCAGCGGTCGTAGTGCACGACATGGTCCGCGCGAGTCAGATTCAGTCCCGTCCCGGCAGCCTTGAGCGACAGCAGGAAGACCGGCACGTCACCCGCCTGGAAGCTCTCGACCATCTCCTCGCGCCGCTTCACCGGCGTACCGCCGTGCAACAGCTGACTCGCGATCCCACGCTCGGCGAGATGCCGCTCCAGCAGCCGCGCCATCGCGACGTACTGCGTGAACACCAGCACCGCACCGTCTTCCGCGATGATCGTGCCGAGCAATTCGTCGAGCAGTTCGAGCTTGCCCGACCGCCCGCTCAACCGCGCGCCGTCGCCCTCCTTGAGGTACTGCACCGGGTGATTGCAGATCTGCTTCAACCCGGTCAGCAGCTTCATGATCAACCCACGGCGCGCCATCTGATCACTGGCCTGTACTGCGTCCAGCAGTTCGCGCACGGTCGCCTCGTAGAGGACGGCCTGCTCCCGCGTCAGCGAAACCAGCTGGTCCGTCTCGGTCTTCGGCGGCAGCTCGGGCGCGATCCCCGGGTCGGACTTCCGCCGTCGCAGGAGGAACGGCCGGACCAGTTTCGCCAGCCGCGCGGCGACCTCCTCGTCCTTGTCGGCTTCGATCGGCGTCGCCCAGTGGTTGCGAAAAGTCCCGAGCCGCCCGAGCAACCCCGGTGTCGTCCAGTCGAGGATCGCCCAGAGCTCGGAGAGATTGTTCTCCACCGGCGTACCGGTCAGCGCCACCCGCGCCATCGCCGGAATGGTGCGCAGCGCCTTCGCCGTACCGGACGTCGGGTTCTTCACATGCTGCGCCTCGTCCGCGACCAGCAACGCCCAGCGATGCGCCCCGAGCCGGGCGGCGTCGCGGCGGAGAGTCCCGTACGTCGTGAGCACGAACCCGGCGTCGGCGCCGTCCAGTGATCGCCCGGATCCGTGGAAGCGGCGTACCGGCGTGCCGGGAGCGAACCGCTGGACCTCGCGCTCCCAGTTGCCCAGCAGCGAGGCGGGGCAGACGACCAGCGTCGGACCGGCGGTCTCGGCCGACTCCTGGCGGTGCAGATGGAGCGAGATGAGCATGATCGTCTTGCCGAGGCCCATGTCGTCGGCGAGGCAGCCGCCGAGGCCGAGCGAGGTCATCCGGACGAGCCATTGGAGTCCACGGAGTTGGTAGTCGCGAAGGGTCGCCTGCAACGCGGCGGGCGGTTCGACGATGCCGTCGACGCGGTCGGGATCGGCGATCCTTTCACGGAGCTCGTCGAGCCAGCGGGTCGGGGTGATGGTGACCTGGCGGCCGTCGATCTCGGCCGAACCGGTCAACGCGGCACTCAGCGCGTCGATCGCGGTGACCGGTTTGAGGATGCGTTCGCGGGCTTTCCGCGCGAGGTCGGGATCGATCAGCATCCACTGGTCGCGCAGCCGGACCAGCGGGCGGGTCGCCTCGGCGAGCTGGTTCATCTCGTCCTCGGTCAGCGGGTCGTTGCCGAGAGCAACTTGCCAGCTGAAGTCGAGGGTCGCGCCGCCGCCGAAGAAGCCGGGCATGTCGGAGGGCGGGCCGTCGGGGGAGGTGATCGCGGCGCGGGCGGTGAGTGCGCGGCCGAGGCTGCGCGGCCAGTGCAGGTCGACGCCCGCTGAGGTCAGTCGCTGCGCTCCGCCGGCGAGGAGATCGGCGACTTCCTCGTCGGTCAGCTCGACCCGGTCGGGGACGGGGGAGTCGAGCAGCCGGTTGAGCGGAGCCCAGACGCGGGCGGCGCGGCGAATCGCTAGCGTCGCGTCGATCCTCGCGCGCGGTCCGAAGCCGGTGACGTCGCTCGCCCACACGTCGGCGGCATCGGCAACCAGCGTGGGGTCTTTGAGACTGTGCAGCTGTACGTCGGCGCGGAACTCCTGCGACTCCGGCAGTTCGACCCGCAACGAGATCCGTACGCCGGTATCGAGGCCGGCCGAAACCTCGTCGGCCCATGACCGCAACCGCGGCACCTTCTGCGCAGCCCTCGCCGCGAACAACGGACCATGCGCCTTACTGGCCGCTGGCGACCGAGGCATCCCGTCCGCGACCGCATCGAGGAACTCCCGCACCAACTCCTCACCCACCGCCACCCGAACCCCACCCGACCCTGAGGTAGAGGTGACGCCGCCACCCCCCAAACCTCCAGCTGAGGTTGAGGTGTTCGCTTCCACCTCAGAACCGCTACTGCCTCCTGTAGAGAGGGGAAGGGCTCGGGCTTCGGGTGGGATGGATTCGGCGAGGTGGAGGATGCGGTCGACGTCGGCGGCGTCGAGTGGGCCTACTCGCCACGCGTCGTGGCCGGCAGGGGAGACTCCCGGGAGGAGCCGGCCGCGGGCGACCAGCTGGAGGGCGATGAGCGAGGCCGCACCCCAGAAGGCCGCTGAGCTATGCGCATCACCGGCAGTCCGTGCGCGACCGAGCACCGGTACGGCGTCGGCGATCGGCACCTCGATCACCGGTGTCGCCTGGAGTACGAGCTCATCGTCGGTGCGCACGACCAGGTCGAGCATCGCCTGTTCACCGACGCCGAGTGGAAGCTCTCCGCCCGCCGGATCCCAGAACGCGATCACCCCGTCCCGCGGCGGATCCGCCGGCCGGAACACCGCCGCCAACCCCGTCAGCGCACCCGCCACCGCCGTTGCCAACCCCAGATCCCCTCTCATCACAATCCACCAGCGAGCGCGCCTTCACTCAGTGCGCAGCTACCGGAACCTCCTCGCCCGGCTGATCGAACTGGGTCCGGTACAGCTCCTCGTACCGCCCGCCGTCAGCCAGCAGCTCCGTATGCGTCCCACGCTCCACGATCCGCCCGTCCTCGATCACGAGAATCTGGTCGGCCGCGCGAATCGTCGACAGCCGGTGCGCGATCACGACCGCGGTCCGCCCGGCCAGCGCCTCCGTCAACGCCGCCTGCACAGCGGCCTCCGACGTCGAGTCGAGCGCCGCCGTCGCCTCATCGAGAATCACCACGCGCGGCTGGGCCAGCAGCAGCCGCGCGATCGTCAACCGCTGCCGCTCACCACCCGACAAGCGATACCCGCGCTCACCGACCACGGTCTCCAACTGGTCAGGCAACGACCGGATCAAGTCACCGAGCCGAGCCCGCGTCAGCGCATCCCAGAGGTCCTTCTCGGAAGCCTCCGGCCGAGCTAGCAGCAGGTTCTCCCGGATGCTGTCATGGAAGAGATGCCCGTCCTGCGTCACCATGCCGAGCGTCTCCCGCAACGACTCGGCGGTGACATCACGAACATCCACCCCAGCAAGCCGCACCGCGCCCGAATCCACGTCGTACAAGCGCGGGATCAGCTGAGCGATCGTCGACTTCCCAGCGCCCGATGACCCGACCAGGGCGATCATCTGCCCCGGCTCGGCCCGGAACGACACATCGTGCAGCACCTCGACCCCGCCGCGGGTGTCCAGCTTCGCAACTTCTTCCAAGGAAGCCAGCGACACCTTGTCCGCCGACGGATACGCGAAGCTCACGTGCGAGAACTCGACGGCCACCGGTCCTGCCGGTACGACGCCCGCATCCGGCTTGTCCTTGATCAACGGCTCCAGATCGAGCACCTCGAAGACCCGCTCGAAGCTGACCAGCGCAGTCATGACCTCCAACCGCGCACTGGCCAACGCGGTCAGCGGCGAGTAGAGCCGCGTCAACAGCAACGCCATCGACACCACAGCACCCGCGTCGAGCTGATCGCGCAACGCGTAGAACCCGCCCAATCCATAGACGACAGCCAACGCAAGCGCGGAGACCAAGGTCAGCGAGGTGACGAACACCCACTGCACCATGGCGGTCCGTACGCCGATGTCGCGCACCCGCCGAGCCCGGACCGCGAACTCCGACGACTCCCGTGCCGGCCGCCCGAACAGCTTCACCAGCGTCGCGCCAGGAGCGGAGAACCGCTCCGTCATCTGCGTACTCATCGTCGCGTTGTAGTTCGCAGCCTCCAGCCCGAGCGCGGCGAGTTTGTTGCCGATCCGCCGGGCCGGGATGACGAAGATCGGCAGGATGACCAGCGCGAGCAGGGTGATCTGCCAGGAGACCCGCAGCATCACGACCAGCGTCAGCACGAGCATCACCAGGTTGCTGACGACGCCGGACAGCGTGTCGCTGAACGCCCGCTGCGCCCCGATCACGTCGTTGTTCAGCCGGGACACCAGCGCGCCCGTCCGGGTCCGGGTGAAGAATGCGATCGGCATCTTCTGGATGTGGTCGAACACCGCGGTCCGGAGATCGAGGATCAGGCCCTCACCGATGCTCGCGGACAGCCAGCGGGTGAGCAGCCCGAGACCTGCTTCCCCGACAGCGATGACGGCGATCAGGATCGCCAGCCGCAGTACCGTACTGAAGTCCTTGTGGCCGACGATGGCGTCGACGACGCGGCCGGCCAGCACGGGAGTGGCGACGGCCAGGATCGCCGCGCCGATGCTGAGCGCGAGGAACGCGGCCAGCTTCCGTCGGTGCGGTCGCGCGAACGCGAGGATCCGGCGCAGGGTCGCCCGCGAGAACGGGCGCTTCTCGTCCTGCTTGTGCATCGCGTGGTACATCTGCGTCCACGCGGTCATTTCCATACTCACAGCGGTACTCCGGCGGTCGGTTCGGCCTGGATGTCGAGGGTCTGCCGATGATCCCGCAGGGCACCGACAGTTTCCGAAGGTAGAACCTCAACACGACTAGAGGTCAACTGCACCGCCTTTACTGAGTACACTGTACGAAGTAGTGTAGCCACTCCTGGAAAGTCGTGCACATGAATACGGAGTACAGCGGCTCCGGGGACCCGAAGAAGAGCCTCGAACTGCTCTGGGGCCTGCAGGCGCGGCCGACCCGCGGCCCGAAGCCGGCCTTGACCGTCGAGCAGGTCGTCGCCACCGCGGTCCGGATCGCCGACGCCGAAGGGCTGGCCGCGATGTCGGTACGCCGGGTTGCCGACGAGCTCGGCGTCGGCGCGATGACCCTCTACCGCTACGTTCCCGGCAAGGCCGAGCTCCTCGACGTCATGCTCGACACCGTGTACGGCGAACTGCCGCGCGGCGTCGTCAAGGGGGACTGGCGGGCCAAGCTCGACGAGGTCGCCCGGGAGAACCGGCAGCTCTACCTCAACCACCCCTGGCTGCTCCAGGTCGCGGTGAGCCGGCCGCCGCTGGGGCCGCACGTGATGGCGAAGTACGAGTACGAGCTGTCTGCGATCGAGGGGATCGGGCTGGACGACGTCGAGATGGATGCCGCGGTCGCTCTGGTCAACGGATACGTGCACGGCGCGGTACGAAGTGCCGTCGAAGCGCGCCAGGTGATCCTCCGGTCTGGTATCACGGACAAGGAATGGTGGCTCGCGCACGAACCGCTGCTCGAGAAGATCGCCGACGCCCAGAAGTTCCCGCTCGCTTCACGGGTCGGTACGACGGTGGGCCAGGCGTTCGACGCGCCGTACGACTCCGAGCACGGCTTCGAGTTCGGCCTGGCTCGGGTGCTCGACGGGATCGCGACACTCCTGAAAGATCGGTAATACAGTTGTGAGTGAGTACTCACTCAGTTACTCTCGACGGCGTGAGCCCAAGAGCAACCCCTCTGCCACCTGACGAGCGCCGCGCGGCGTTGGTGGAGGCCACCCTGCCCTTGCTGGAGGAGTACGGCACCAGTGTCAGCACCCGGCAGATCGCCGAGGCGGCGGGTGTCGCCGAGGGCACGATCTTCCGGGCGTTCGGCAGCAAGGACGCGCTGATCGACGCCGCGATGAGGACCGCGTTCCAGGTCGACCCGATGATCGAGGCGCTCGGCGCGATCGACCGCTCGCTGCCGTTGGAGGAGCGGATGGTCGCGGCCGTCGACATCGCCCAGACCCGATTGCGCAGCGTCTTCAAACTGCTGCTCGCGATGCGGATGCACCGCCCGCCGGAGTGGAAGTCCGATCCCGACGAAGAGGCCCGCCGCAAGCTCGACGGCGAACGCGCCGACGAGGCCTTCGCGGACGTCTTCCGGCACGACGCCGGCCAACTGCGTTACCCGCCCGCGGAGGTCTGTCACCGGCTCCGCCTGATCACCTTCTCCGCGACCCACCCATTGATTTCGGCCGGTCGGACCCTGACCGCCGAGGAGATCGTCGACTTCGCGCTCGACGGTGTCCGCAACCATCTCCCCGGGGGCAACTGATGCTTCTTCGCCTCTTGCGTACGCACCTGCGTCCGTACGCCGGCAACCTGTCCTTGGTGGTCGTCCTGCAACTGGTCGCGACGATCGCCTCCCTCTACCTGCCCAGCCTGAACGCCGACATCATCGACAACGGCGTGGCCAAGGGCGACACCGGCTACATCTTCGGCAACGGCGGCTGGATGCTCGGCATCAGCCTGGTGCAGATCCTCTGCACGGTCACCGCCGTGTACTTCGGCGCGAAGACGGCCGCCTTGTTCGGGCGCGACGTCCGGGCGGCGGTTTTCCACCGGGTCGGCGAGTTCTCGGCCCGCGAGGTGAACCAGTTCGGCGCGCCGACGCTGATCTCCCGCAGTACGAACGACGTCACCCAGGTACAGATGCTCGTGGTGACCACCTGCACGATGCTGGTGGCCGCGCCGATCACGATGATCGGCGGCATCTTCATGGCGGTCCGCGAGGACGCCGGCCTGTCCTGGCTGGTGGCCGTCGCCGTACCGTTGCTGGCGGCATCGATCGGCCTGATCGCCAGCCGGATGGTGCCGCAGTTCCGCAAGATGCAGGTCAACATCGACGGGGTGAACCGGGTGCTGCGCGAGCAGATCACCGGCATCCGGGTGGTCCGGGCGTTCGTCCGCGAGCCGCACGAGGTGGAGCGGTTCGGCGAGGCCAACACCAACGTCACGAACACCGCGATCCGGGCCGGCCGGCTGATGGCGCTGGTCTTCCCGGTCGTGATGCTGATCCTGAACATGTCCACCGTGGCAGTGCTCTGGTTCGGCGCCTCCCGGATCGAGAGCGGCGAGATGCTGGTCGGCCAGCTGACGGCGTACATCAGCTACCTGATCCAGATCCTGTTCTCGGTGATGATGGCGACGTTCGTGCTGATCATGGTGCCGCGGGCCGCGGTCTGCGCCGACCGGATCAGCGAGGTCCTGAACACCGAGTCGTCGGTCCGGCCGCCGGTCACCCCGATCCGGAACTTCACCGGTGTCGGCGAACTGGTCTTCGAGAACGCCGAATTCCAGTACCCCGGCGCAGCCGAGCCCGTACTACGAGACATCAGCCTCACCGCGTCGCCGGGCCAGACCACCGCGATCATCGGCAGCACCGGTGCCGGCAAGACCACGCTGCTTTCCCTGGTGCCTCGTTTGTTCGACGCCACCGGCGGGCGCGTGCTGGTGGACGGAATCGACGTACGGGAGATCGACCCGGAGGCGCTCTGGGAGCGGATCGGGCTGGTTCCGCAACGGCCGTACCTCTTCTCCGGGACGGTGGCCAGCAACCTGCGCTACGGCAATCCGGACGCGACCGACGACGAGTTGTGGGAAGCCCTGGAGATTGCCCAGGGCAAGGACTTCGTCGCGGCGATGCCGGCCGGCCTGGACTCGCCGATCGCCCAGGGTGGCACGAACGTGTCCGGTGGTCAGCGGCAACGCCTGGCGATCGCCAGGGCACTGGTCCGCAAGCCTGAGATCTACTTGTTCGACGACTCGTTCTCCGCACTCGACCTCGCCACGGATGCCCGGTTGCGGGCCGCCCTGGCGCCGGTCACCGCCGATGCCTGCGTGGTGATCGTGGCCCAGCGGGTGTCCACGATCATCGACGCCGACCAGATCGTCGTCCTGGAGGACGGCGCGGTCGTCGGCCGCGGCGGCCATCACGAACTACTCCAGACCTGTCCTACATACGTCGAGATCGTCGAGTCCCAGCGGTCCGCGGAGGAAGCAGCATGACCGACCAGAAAGTGGAAGAAGCGGTGGGCGAGGACCAGCCCGCCGCGACGATCAAGTCGACCGAACGGCCGACCACCGGCCGCGCGTTCGGGCCGCCCGGCGGGATACCCGGCGACAAGTCGATGAACTTCGGTCCGTCGGCGAAGCGGCTGCTCCGGCGGCTGCGGCCGCACCGGCTGCAGGTCGGCGGAGTCATCCTGCTCGCGATCGCCAGCGTCTCGCTGTCGGTGATCGGGCCGAAGATCCTCGGCCGGGCCACCGACATCATCTTCGCCGGCGCGATCGGCAAGCCGCTGGACCGGTCCCTGACCAAGGCCCAGGTGATCGAGCAGGCCCGGGCCGCCGGTCAGGGCCGGCTCGCGGATCTGCTGCAGGGGATCGACCTGATCCCCGGCGTCGGGATCGATTTCGATGCCCTGCGCAACGTTCTGCTGCTCGTGCTGGCGCTCTACGTCGGCTCGTTCTTCCTGTCCTGGATGCAGGGCTACATCCTCAACGGTGTCGTCCAGCGGACCGTGTTCGAGCTGCGGTCCGAGGTCGAGGACAAGCTGAACCGGTTGCCGCTGAGCTACTTCGACGGCGCGCCTCGCGGTGAGCTGCTGAGCCGGGTCACGAATGACATCGACAACATCTCGACCAGTCTGCAGCAGACGCTCAGTCAGCTGCTCACCTCGCTGCTCACCGTTGTCGGCGTGATCACCCTGATGTTCGTCATATCTCCGACGCTGGCGCTGATCGCGCTGATCACGGTGCCGATCTCGATGATCCTGACGGCGGTGATCGCGAAGCGTTCGCAGGCCAGGTTCGTCGCCCAGTGGCGGCACACCGGCGCGCTGAACGGCCAGATCGAAGAGGCGTTCACCGGGCACGAGCTGGTCAAGGTGTTCGGCCGGCAGAAGGAGATCGAGGAGAGCTTCCGGCAGAAGAACGAGGAGCTGTACCAGGCTTCGTTCGGTGCACAGTTCATCTCCGGGCTGATCATGCCGTCGATGATGTTCATCGGGAACCTGAACTACGTCGTGATCGCGGTGCTCGGCGGGCTCCGGGTCGCCTCGGGCTCGATGTCGCTGGGCGACGTCCAGGCGTTCATCCAGTACTCGCGGCAGTTCACCCAGCCGCTGACGCAGGTGGCGTCGATGGCGAACCTGCTGCAGTCCGGCGTGGCGTCGGCCGAACGGGTGTTCGAAGTACTGGATGCCACCGAGCAGGTGCCGGACGACGCGACGCCGGAGAAGGTGACGGATGCGCGTGGGCGGGTCGAGTTCGAGCATGTGTCGTTCTCGTACAACCCGGACAAGCCGCTGATCACCGACCTGAGCCTGGTCGCCGAGCCAGGACAGACCGTCGCGATCGTGGGTCCGACCGGAGCCGGCAAGACCACGCTGGTCAACCTGATCATGCGGTTCTACGAGCTGAACGGCGGCCGGATCACGCTGGACGGCGTGGACATCACCGAGCTGACCCGGTACGACCTGCGCTCCCGGATCGGGATGGTGCTGCAGGACACCTGGCTGTTCGGTGGCACGATCCGCGACAACCTTCTGTACGGCAACCTGAAGGCCACCGAGGAAGACATGCTGGCGGCCGCGAAGGCGACGTACGTGGACCGCTTCGTGCACAGCCTGCCGGACGGGTACGACACGGTGATCGACGAGGAGGGCAGCAACGTCAGCGCCGGTGAGAAGCAGCTGCTCACCATCGCCCGGGCCTTCCTGGCCGATCCGCAACTGCTGATCCTGGACGAGGCGACCAGCTCGGTCGACACCCGCACCGAGGTCCTGGTCCAGCGCGCGATGGCCGCCCTGCGGTCCGACCGCACCAGCTTCGTGATCGCCCACCGCCTCTCCACCATCCGCGACGCGGACCTGATCCTGGTGATGGAGGACGGCGCAATCGTTGAACAAGGCAACCACCACGAACTGCTCGCGGTGGACGGCGCGTACGCCCGCCTCTACAACGCCCAGTTCAGCGCCGCTGTAGTAGACATCGACGAAGACCAACAGTCGTTCCACACCCCGGTCCCGCCGGTCCCCACCACAGCCCAACTCATCGCCGACGACGAGGACGAGTCGGCCCTCACCCCCTGACGCACGAGGGGACGCCCCACCCGGGGCGTCCCCGTTTCCGTTCTGGAGCCGTTCAGTCGGAGAAAGCGCCGTCTCCGTCGGCGCAGCGTGGCTGTCGGTGTGCATCCCTCCGCGCGGCGGGGTTCACCTCCTGTAATAGCAGGGCGTTAACCCGCAGAGCGGGAGCTGACTACACGCATCCTGGCCCCCGCGGTGCGGGCTTTGGCGCCAGGCGGCAGTTCGCCAGGAGGCGGAATGTGCCGACGGACATGAGGTGTCGGGCTTCGAGGCAGAAATCTGCGCTCAGGTGGGCGGCGCCGAGGGTGTATATGGCGGACACCTCATGTCGGTTGGTACGGCGCTGCGCTCTGGGGTCGCCTAGGTCGGCCTGTCGGCGAGTTTGGTGGCGATGGGTTTGGGGGTCGGGAGGCCGCGGCGGGTGAGGTCGTTGATGAAGGCCCGTACTACGGGGTCGCCGGTGGATGGGGTGAGGACGACGATGTCGCGGGTGAGTGGGGGATCGAGGCGGCGGATGCTGCCGGCGTACCCGGAAGGTAGGGCTGTGGTCGGGACCAGGGCGATGCCTAGGCCGGCGGCTGCGAGTTCGGCGGCGGTGGTGGTTTGCCGGGTTCGCATGACCGGGCTGAGGACAACGCGTTCGCGAGCAGCGACTTCGGTCAGCCAGGCGTCGAGACCGTTGTCGGGGTGGTAGCCGACGGTTCTGTACTGCGTGATTTCGGCGAAGCTGACCGAGTCGGTGCGGGCCAAGGGGTGCCTCGGGACCATCGCGGCGACGACCTCCTCGATGCCGACGAGGTCGGTGCTGCCGTTCCACTGGGTCGGCCGGGGGCCGATGGCGAGGTCTGCCCGGCCTGACTCGACCAGGTCGGCGAGCGCGTCGGCGCTGGTGAGTTCGGTGAGGGTGAACGTGATGCCTGGGCGTCGGCGGTACCAGGTACGCAGTACGGGGGCCAGGAGGGCGGCGGTCATGCTCACCGCGCAGGCGATGCGGAGGTGACCTTCGGCGCCTTGGGCAACGGACTGGCCGACGGTGAGAACGCGTTCGGCGGCTGCGATGGCGGTGCGGGCGTCGTCGGCGATGGCGCGGCCGGCGGTGGTGGGGCGGACGCCGCGGGGGAGGCGTTCGAGGAGGGGCGTGCCGATCTCGCGTTCGAGACCGGCGAGCTGGTGGGAGAGCGCGGGCTGGGACAGGTGCAGGGTCGCCGCGGCCTTGGTGACCGAGCCGGTGTCGAGTACGGCGACCAGGCACTCGAGAGCTCGCAGCGTTGCCATTCGCTCAGTCTATGGGAAACCTCGGAAAGCCTCATCGCGCGACGGGATTCGTTCACCGGGTCGAGACGTTGGAAGGAGGCAAGAGAGCGTCGATCAAGGAGAAGACATGAGCATGGAACTACAGGGCAAGACGATGGTCGTAGTGGCCGGCAGCTCGGGGATCGGGCGTCAGATCGCAGCCGACGGGGCGGCAGGTGGCGCCCGGGTGATCGTCGCCGGCCGAAGCCCGGAGAAGGTGGCCGCCACCATCGGCGCCTTGCCCGTCGGTGGTCGCGCGGAGGGTGATGCGGGGATTGAGGTGGCGCAGGTCGACCTTGCGGATGAGGGGTCGATCGTGGCGTTGGCAGAGCGGGTGGGCACGGTCGACTACTTGGTGAGTGTGGCGAATTCGTCGGCGAATGGGCCGCTCGGTGGGCTGGAGCGGGACGCCGTGGTTCGGGCGTTCGATGCGAAGGTGATCGGCGCGATCTTGCTGGCGAAGCACTTCGGGCCGCGGTTCGCCGAGGGTGGGGCGATGTTGTTGTTCTCGGGGATCGTGGGGTGGCGGCCGTCGCCGGGGAAGACGGTGACGGCCGCGACGAACGGGGCGGTCAGCTTCCTCGCGTCGGCGCTCGCGACGGAGTTGGCGCCGATCCGGGTGAACGCGATCTCGCCGGGGATCATCGACTCCGGTGCGTGGGACGGCTTGGGCGAAGGCAAGCAGAAGCTCTTCGACACCACCGCCGCGAAGGTCCCGGCCCGTCGGGTCGGTCAACTAGCCGACATCTCCTCAGCCGCCCTCCTAGCCCTCACAAACCCCTTCATCACCGGCGAAACCGTCCACGTAGACGGCGGCGCCCGCTACGCCTGAGCGGTGGTGGTGGTACCCACCCCCGTCGTGGCTGGCGCCCGGCGGTTGGGTGGGGGACGGGGACAACCTTTGGGTGGGGGTCGGCGTCACAGCAGTGGGCGGCGCCGTTCGCCGAGGTCTCCGGCAACGGGACCAGTCTTGTGGGGGAGGCAGTGGTGGTTGGTCTGGGGGTTTCGCTCCTCAGTGGCTGGTTGCCGGTGGTGTTGGAGATTGCGGCCGGTGGTGCGCTGCTGGCAGCGGCCGGCTGGCGGGATCGGCGGTGGCGCACCCGGAGGTTGCCGTTCATCGCCGCAGCGGCTGTTCTGGTCGCGTTCGCCGCGGGGGAGGCGAGCGGTCGTGTGTTCGGCATCACAGATCCACTTCCGCTGTCCCTCTGGGCCTGGCTCGGCGTCTCAGTCGCCGCTCTGCTGGTGCTGATCGTCGGCTGGCGGAGCGCCCGGTGGTGGCGAACCGCAGTCGGCGTAGTCGCAGTCGGCCTGGCGTTGCTTGTCTGTGGCAACAGCATCAACCAGTTCGTCGGCTACTACCCGACTGTCGGCTCAGCAATGGCAGACCTCCGCGGACGCCCACCCGCAGGCCAGATCACCCTCCAGCAACTCCGCGGCAACCACCTCAAGGACGCCGAGCAGACCGGCGAACTGGTGAGCGTCGACATCCCGTCGACGTCCCCGGCCTTCACCCCGCGGAAGGAGCTCGTCTACCTCCCGCCCGTCTGGTTCCGCCACGGACACCGTCCGCTCCCGGCGGTCGAGATGATCGGCGCCGAGCACGCCGCACCGGAGAACTGGGTCCGCATCGGCGGCGCAGTACGGGCCAGCAACGCCTACGCGGCGCACCATCAGGGCCGGTCGCCGATCCTCGTCTTCGTCGACGCCACCGAGTCCTTCAACAACGACACCGAGTGTGTGAACGGTCCGCACGGTAGAGCGGAAGACTACCTGGTCAAGGACGTGCCGCGGTTCGTCATCGCCAACTTCGGGGCGTCTCGCGACGCGCGCCACTGGGGCGTGCTCGGCTTCTCGATGGGCGGCACCTGCGCGATCGGGCTGACTGTCGAACACCCGCAGACCTTCGGGCACTTCGTCGACATCGACGGTGATCTCGGCCCGAACATCGGCACCAAGGCGCAGACGATCGCCACCCTGTACGGGGGGTCCGCGGCGGCCTGGGCGGCCCACGATCCGTTGACCGTGATGGCTCACCACGGCCGGTACCGCGATGTCACCGGCAGATTCGTGAACGGCAGCAACGAGCACCACCTGATCCAGAACTCTCAGCAGCTCGCAGCCGCCGCGCACAAGGTCGACATCCCCGCCAGGGTCGTCGTCATGCACGGCAGCCACGTCTGGCAGTTCGCCGAGGACGTCTTCGCCAGAACCCTGCCCTGGCTCAGCACAGAACTCGGCACCTAAAAGCTACTGCCCCTGACCAGTCGGCGTACGGCGAGTTCGGCCAGCAATGCGGCGGCGTCGGGGAGGACCGAGTCGTCGAAGGCGGCCAAGGGGGAGTGGTTGTCGGCGGCGGCCTCGGGGTCGGGTCCGGCGCAGGCGCTGACGTTCAGGTAGACCCCGGGGACCTCGTTCAGGACGTAGGACATGTCCTCGGCGCCACAACGCGGATTGGCGCGTTCGCGGAACCGGTCGGGGCCGAAGAGATCGACGATCGTGGCGCGGGCGAAGTCGTACTCGTCCGCGTTGTTGACCGTCACCGGGTAGCCCGTCTTGTACTGGACCTCGGCGGTGAGCCCGTGCGCGGAGGCCATCGACTCGACCAACCGGACCGACGTCTGCTGAACCTTGGCCCGGGCCTCCTCGGAGAACGTGCGGACCGTCGCGTCGAAGAACGCGTCGTCGGGGATGATGTTCTCCTTCGTGCCGCCCGCGATCCGCCCGACGGTGAGGACGACCGGGTCGAACACGTCGAACTGCCGGGTGATCATCGTCTGCAGCGCGGTCACCACCTCGCACGCCACCGGGATCGGGTCCTTGCCGCGGTACGGCGTCGATCCGTGAGTGCCCGCGCCGACGATCCGCACGTTCAGCTGGTCGGCCGCGGCCATGAACGAGCCAGGCTTGCTGCTCCACATCCCGAACGGCTGTCCGGCCGATCCGACGTGCAGCCCGTACGCCGCGTCGGCCCGCCGGCCCGCTGCCTCCAGCACCCCTTCGCGGATCATGATCGGCGCCCCGCCCGTGGTCTCCTCGCCAGGCTGGAACATGAAGACCACATCGCCGGCCAGTTGGTCCCGCAATGAATGCAGGATCTTCGCCGCGCCGACGAGCCCGGCGACATGCAGATCGTGGCCGCAGGCATGCATCATGCCGGGATGCTTCGACGCGTACGGTACGTCGACCCGCTCGGTCACCGGGAGCGCGTCCATGTCGCCGCGCAGCAACACGACCGGACCAGGCCCGCCACCGCCCCGCAGTACGGCGGTGACTGAGGAGAGCTCCTTGCCCAGGGTGATCTCCAGGTCGAGACCCTCCAGCGCCTGCAGGACCAGCGCCTGTGTCTTCGGCAGGTCGAGATCGTACTCGGGAACCTCGTGGAGCGCTCTCCGCAGCGCCACGATCTCGTCCGCGTAGACCCGGGACAGCTCGAGCGTGGCGCTCATGCGGTCGGCCCCAGCTTCAGCGCGGACATCACTCGCTGGGCGCTGCCGCCCAGTTCGAGCAGCTCGACCAGATCGAGCCACCGCTCGGGATCCTTCACCGCGGCGGGCATCGTCGCGTCGAACGTGCCGACCGGCGCGTCGTGCGCTACCGCAACCACCTTCGGCGCGACATCCAGGTAGTCACCGGCGTCCAGGATCTTGCGCTTGACCGACGGCGACATCGGCGTCGACGGGTCGGCCGCGGCGGCGCGGATCTCGTCCAGACCCCCGTACGCCGTGATCAGCGAGGCGGCCGTCTTCTCGCCGACACCCTTCACGCCGGGCAGCCCGTCGGAGGCATCCCCGCGGAGGGTGGCGTAATCGGCGTACCGGTTGGCCGGGATCTCGTACTTCGCCAGCAGCGCCTTCTCGTCGTACACGTCCGCCCGCCCGACCCCCTTCGCGGCGGTGTAGACGACCCTGATCCCGCGCGCGTCGTCGATCAGCTGGAACAGGTCGCGGTCGCCGGTGACCACGTCGACCGGCATCTTCGCCTGGTACGCCAGCGTGCCGATGACGTCGTCGGCCTCGTGATCGGCCGCTCCGACAATGGCGATTCCGAGCGCTTCGAGGCAGGCCCGGATATACGGCACCTGAATTTCCAGCCGGTCCGGAACGTCTTCGACCTGATCCCCGCCGGCGGTCACGAATTCGACCCGCTGGGCCTTGTACGACGGAATCAGCGCGACCCGCCAGGACGGCCGCCAGTTGTCGTCCCAGCAGGCGACCAGATGGGTCGGCCGGTGGTTCTCCACCAGCCGGGCGATGAAGTCAAGCAGCCCGCGGATCGCGTTGGTCGGCGTACCGTCGGCCGCCTTCATCGTGTCGGGCACGCCGAAGAACGCGCGGAAGTACAGCGATGCCGTATCGAGCAGCATCAGGCGCTGTCCGGCAATACCAGTCGGGGAGGTGGTCGTGTCAGCCATGGGTCGATGCTTTCATGCCGGGGTCTCGCGGCAGTAGTGTCAGCCTGGTGGAGGACCTGGATCGCAAGATCGTCGAGCTGCTCGCGTCCGACGGACGGATGAGTTTCACCGACCTGGGCAAGGCGACCGGCCTGTCCACGTCGGCGGTGCACCAGCGCGTGAAGCGGCTGGAGCAGCGCGGCATCATCCTGGGGTACGCGGCAACGATCGACCACACCGCGCTCGACCTGCCGCTCACCGCGCTGATCTCGATCCGCCCGATCGACCCCTCCCAGCCCGACGACTCGCCCGAGCGGCTGCGCGACGTTCCGGAGATCGAATCGTGCTACTCGGTGGCCGGCGACTCCAGCTACGTGCTGATCGTCCGGGTCGCCACCCCGGCCGCGCTGGAGAATCTGCTGGCCGTGATCCGCGCCCGGGCGAATGTCTCCACCACGACAACGATCGTCCTCAGCACGCCGTACGAGCGCCGCCCACCGGCGCTCTGAGTAATCGACTGAATGCTTTTCCCGGCGTTACCGGGAATGCGTGAAACACTGTGGAAACAATGCGCGATTTCGGGACGAATCGTTTCCGGAATCGCTCGCGCCGGTAACTTCTCGTCTGGATACTCCTCGCTGAACCTTTCTCGATCGAGGAGTAATTACCTGTGGCAATCTCCAATGCACGACGGCGTGCCGTAGCCGCCATCCTGCCGGTCGCCGTCGTGGCGACGATGCTCGGGCAGCCAGGCACCGCCAGCGCCCTTTCGTCCGACATCGTCATTTCCGCCGTGTACGGCGGCGGAGGCAACTCCGGAGCGGTGTTCAAGAACGACTTCATCGAGCTGGCGAATCTGACCGACAACCCGGTCGACTTGTCGGCGTGGAGCGTCCAATACGCCTCTGCCGCGGGCACCGTCTTCCAGATGACCAACCTGACCGGCAGCATCCCCGCCCACGGCCGGTACCTGGTCCAGGAGGCCGCAGGCGCCGGCGGCACCACCGCACTGCCCACCCCGGACGCGACCGGCTCGATCCCGATGTCCGGTACGTCGGGCGTCGTCGCGCTGGTCACCGCCCAGGTCCCGCTCGTCGGCTGTGGCACCTCGTGCGCGACGGCTCCGACCGTCCAGGACCTCGTCGGGTACGGCGCGACGGCGAACGTCGAGACCGCGGCCGCACCGAGTCTGACGAACACCACGGCCGACGCCCGCTCCGGTGCGCTCACCGATACCGACAACAACTCGCTCGATTTCACCTCCGGCGTACCGAAGGCAACGAACACTGCCGGTACGACGGTTGACGCGGGCAACCCGGGTGGGCCGGTGGACCCGACTCCGGGCACGGTCCGCATCCACGACATCCAGGGCTCCGGCAGGATCTCACCGATCGTCGGCCAGGCCGTCACCGACGTCCCCGGCATCGTCACGGCAACCCGATCCACAGGCTCGTCGCGTGGCTATTGGTTGCAGGACCCGACACCCGACGCGGACGGGCTGACTAGCGAGGGCGTCTTCGTCTTCATGGGCACCACCTCGCCGTCTGTCGTCGCCGGTGACTCAGTACTGGTCTCGGGCCGCGTCAGCGAGTTCCGGCCGGCGAGCGGCTCACAGTCGCTCACGGAGATCGGTGGCTCGCCGACCACGGTCCGGCTGAGTGGCGGGCACGCACTGCCGGCCGCAGTACCGGTTGAGAGCCCTGACGCTTACACGAAAGCGGGTGCGCTTGAAGCACAGCCGTTGGAGCCGTCGAGCTACGTGCTGGACTGGCTCGAGGTACACGAAGGCATGCGGGTGACCATCACGCAGAGCACGCGGCTGGTCAGCCCGGTGAACACCGACTTCGCTGAGCTCTGGGTGACGCTCAAGACCAACCAGAACCCGACTCCGCGCGGCGGCACCATCTACAAGTCGTACGACGACCAGAACAGTGGCCGGCTGATGATCGCCTCGCTGGTCGGTGCGCCTGCGGCCAACGTCGGCTCCACCCTGGCCGCTGGGACGACCGGTCCGCTCGATTACCAGTCGTTCGGCGGCTATGCCTTGATGGCGACCCAGCTCGGCGCGATCACCGAGGGCGGGCTGAAGCGGCAGAAGGTGCTGCCACCGAAGAAGGCCGGCGACCTGTCGATCGCTACCTACAACGTGGAGAATCTTGCCGCGAACAACCCGGACTCGAAGTTCGCGAAGCTGGCCGACGCGGTCGTCAACAACCTGGGCTCACCGGACATCCTTGCCCTGGAAGAGATCCAGGACAACAACGGTGCCACCGACAACGGGGTGGTCGCGGCCGACCAGACGGTCGGGAAGTTCGTCGCCGCGATCGAGGCGGCCGGCGGACCGGCGTACCAGTCCCGTTCGATCGACCCGAGCAACGACACCGATGGCGGCGAGCCGGGCGGGAACATCCGGCAGGTGTTCCTTTTCAATCCAGCCCGTACGGCATTCGTCGACCGCGCGAGCGGTGACGCCAACACCAGCGTCTCGGTGGTCAGGGCGCGCCCGACGAGCAACCAGGTCTCGCTCTCGGTGTCGCCTGGCCGGATCGACCCGACGAGCGACGCGTGGACTTCTAGTCGCAAGCCGCTTGTGGGGGAGTTCCTGTACGACGGGAACAAGCAGCTGTTTGTGGTCGCGAACCACTGGAACTCCAAGGGCGGTGACTACCCGTTGTCCGCAGCGGTGCAGCCTCCGGTGCGTAGCTCAGAGGTGCAGCGGCAGAAGCAGGCGACGGAGGTCCGCGACTTCGTCGAGGACCTGTCGGACAAGAGCGGTGGTCGCGCGCGTGTCGTCGTACTGGGTGATCTCAACGATTACCAATTCAGCCCTGCGCTGCAGACGGTCACCAAGAGTGGGGCTCTACTCAAGCCCCTGATCGAGACGCTGCCCGTCGACCAGCGCTACAGCTACGTCTTCGACGGCAACTCGCAAGTGCTCGACCACATCCTGATCAGCCCGTCCATCCAGGGCTACTCGTACGGCGTCGTCCACCTCAACGCTGAATTCTCCGACCAGGCCAGCGACCACGACCCCCAAATAGTCCGCATCCTCACCGGCTGCGACACCATTCCCCTCCCCACCCGCTGCCTCCCCGGCACCCCCGTCGTCGACGTCTCCACCCCGTAACAACACAAGCACCGCCCAGCCTCCTCCCGGCAGGTTGGGCGGTGCTTGCCCGTCTCACGACCCTTGTCAAGGGTTAAATAGCGCAATGCCGCCGACCACCCCGGATCTCCTCACTGGACCGGGAATGTCGCCTCTTCGACCGAAGGGAGCGCCAATGACTGAAGTTTCCATTGCCGACAAACACGTCCTCGGGGCCGACGGGCGCACGGTGGCCTGGACGGAGACGGGCGAGGGGATCGCCGTACTGCGGCTTCCAGGGACGCCTGGGTCGAGGTGGAGTCTGCCGGTGGATCTCTCGCTGTGGAGTGAGCTCGGCCTTCGGGTGATCACCACCGAACGTCCAGGGTTCGGGCGTTCGACCAGGTTGCCCGGGCGGCAGTTCCGTGAGCACTCGGACGACCTGGCGGCGATTCTCGATCACCTCGGATTGGAGCGCGTCCACCTGATCGGCGGGAGTGGCGGCGGTCCGCACGTGCTCGCGTTTGCGGCCCACCACCCGGACCGCGTAGTCGCAGCCACCGTCCGAGTCGGATATCCGCTCCTGAACGACGACGAGTACGACCAGATGCTGCCCGCCAACGCGGACGTCTTCCGCGCGGCGCGAGCCGGCGACGAACAACGGGTCCGTGAGCTGCTCGCGGACGGAAACGAAGACGGCCCGATGGCTGTCCTCCATGCCGCGATGGTGACGGCACCGCAGTCGGACCGAGACGTGATGAAGGACGCCGCCTGGCGTGCATCCGTCGAAAAGGGCCTCACCGAAGCCTTCGCCCAAGGCATCGATGGCTGGGTGGACGAATGCCTCGCGATCGACGGCCAGTGGACGGACATCGACCTGACAGCGATCCGCACCTCCATCACCTGGTGGCACAGCAGAGCCGACCGGAACTGCCCGTTCCCGGCCGCCCAGCGCCTGGTAGATCGCCTACCCACCGCCACCCTGCGGGAACTCCCCAACGGAGGCCACCTCGAACCCACAAGGTGGGCCCGCGAAATCACCAGAGAACTCCTGGCCCGCTAGCAGCCAGGGGGTATGAGCTCCGGGCACACGGTTATCGGTGAGAGTCTTTGATGAAGATGATTGCGTCGTAGTTGTTCAGGTGGGCCGGGTCCAGTGGGGCGTAGCCGAACCAGGGTGAGACTCGGGGTTTTGTCGCGTCGATGAGCTTGGGGTCTACGACGTATTGGTCCTCTGGCTGTGTGTAGAGGATGCCTTCGATCGTGTCTGGTTCTGGGGCGCCGACGCCCTGATGGTGGATCGTGCCGAGGGCTGTTGCGACGAAGGCGTACTGGTCGCCGAGTTGGGCGCTGACGATGGCGCCGGCGCTCCACCATTCCAGCGACTGATCGGCGAACCGCATGGAGCTCTTGTCGCGCTGGAGATGGGCGTTGTGGGCGTACACCAGGGTCGGGGTTCTCAGTGCGAGGAGATTCGCTGCCATCATCGAATCGCGGATGCGGAGCAACCAGGTGAAGCGGCTTGGCGAGGTGTCGGCCATCCAGAAGTGGTAGCGCAGCAGACCAGTGGCTGTCCGCGCGAACAGCTGTGCCCGATCCCATTCGTACTGCGACATCATCAATTCCGGCGTCTGTGCGTCGAGCAGGGCTGCCAGGTCGTCCGCGATCAGCCGCAGCTCCTTGGCCTCGGCCGTTCGACCGACCGACTTCGACGGATCCATCATCGCGTCCGGGTTGGTCCACTGCTCGTCCGGGCCGAGCAGCTCCTCAAGCCTGTCTGATGTCCACGGAACCTGCGCGGCATCGAGGTAGTGGTGCAAGGCCATCAACGCCTGCCGCGGACTCGCCCCGGCGGCGGTCTCCAACGGCCCGTCGAACCCGGCGAACCGCACCTGATCGGCCGCCTCGCGCCCGTCGTTGTAGGCACGCATCCAGCGAACCAGCTCACGGTTGCCCTCGTAGGCACCCCACCCATGGCTGATCCCGCGCTCCATCACCTCGTCGAGACTTCCGTTGCCCGAAGCAACGTAGTCGTCCACGAGCAGCCCCATCAGACAATCACTCTCCAGAGCGATCGTCCGATACCCCGCCTCCTCCACAAGCTGCCGGAACAACCCGTTCCGCATCTCCAGCAGTTCGTCCTCCCCATGAGTCGGCTCCCCAACCCCAACCACCCGAGGCCTACCCGAAATCAATTCCAGAACCCGCTCCGCATCAATCCCCATACCTTCAACCGTGTCGTTGAATCTCCCGTTAGAAGGTTCCTCACAACCGCCAGCCAGCGCCCCTCACACAACCCTCCAACCAACATCTAAGGCTCTAGGTGCCAGGCGGCGAGCAAGGCGCTGGGCGACTGGTGGCGAGGCGTCACCATTTCGGGGTGTGTGCCGCGATCAGCCGGTGCCCAATTCGCACCAGCTCGGCGCGCACGGACGCCGGTTCGAGTACTTGCACGCCTTCACCGAGGTAGATCAACTCACAGGCCGCCTCACGGACCGAGCTGAAGGTCGCTGTCAACCGGCGTGCCGTTCCAGTTTCGCCGTCGACGGGCCGGGGTCGGGTGTCTTCCGACAGCGCCATGGTGACTCTTCCGAGATCCTCTGGACGAACCTGGAACACTACCTCGACCCGATTGCTCGAGCAGGGCACGCGGCGTCGGGTGACGTCCTCCCAGGCCCGGATGAGGTCGAAGTCGTCGGGCCGCTCGACGGCTTCGGTGGTGGCGTCGGCGTTGGTGGCCCACGAGACGCGAAAGGTTCGCAGGCCCACATCCGCACCAGCAACGAGGTACCAAATAGCGCTCTTGGAAACCAATCCGTACGGATGGACGCGGTGCACCGCCGCATCAGCGCCTGGCGGGGCGTAGGTGAGGTCTACCTGGACTCCGGCGATCACGGCGTCCCGCAACGGCATCAGCGTGGCAGGCGCGGGTTGCGCAGTTCGGCCCCACCGAGTGGGGTCGATGTGAATGGCCTGCCGAGTCCGGTCGGCCTGCTCCCGAGTTGTCGCCGGGAGGGCCTCGAGCAGCTTGCCGACCGCCGAGGTGACCCCCTGCTCCAGCCCGAGGCCGGCCAGCAGCTCTGGCCCGGTCACCAGGAACAGCGCTTGCGCCTCCTGCGTGGTCAGCGCCGAGAGGTTGATCGCAGGACCGTCGAGCAACGCCCACCCACCACCGCGGCCGCGCTCGGAATACAGCGGCAGGCCGGACAGCAGCAAGGCGTCGAGGTCACGGCGGATCGTCCGCTCGGATACGTCGAGGCGCCGCGCCAGCTCGGGCGCGGTCATTCTCCGGTGCGCTTGCAGTAGTAGCGCAATGGCCACCAGGCGCTCGGCGCGCATAATCGCAAAATTATCAGAGAAACAGGACATACAGGTGGCCGGTTTTGTTTCGTACGGTCTCACAAATGTCCGAGCGATCCGGCCCGGACAGCACGGCGGGGAGATGGAGACCACCCATGGCTACGCAGGTACTGACCGGGCAGCAGATCGCCGCAGCAGAACTCGACGGCTGGACCCTACTGCTGTCGTTCGGAGCAGGAGGCCTGGAAACGCGAATCCACACCGAGAGCTTCAGCCAAGGGCTGCGGCTCGTGGAGTCGATCGGGCAGGCTGCCGAGACCCTTGGCCATCATGCCGAGCTTGACCTGCGGCCCTTTCAGGTCGACGTTCGGCTGACCAGCCCTGACGTTCGCGGCGTGACCGAAACCGACATGAGGTTGGCTCGTCAGATCGCTGACATCGTCGCGGCCGTTGGTGCTGAACTCGAATGCGGCAGTCTCACCCGAATCGAACTCGGCCTGGACACGCCCGCCTACGACAAGATCGCGCCGTTCTGGGCGGCTGTGCTGGACTCTCAGGATGTCATCGGCACCGAGGACTGGGGCGATGTCGGTGACCCCCGTACAGGACTGCCGATGATCTGGTTCCGGACCGCGGATGCTCGATCGACACAGCGAGTCTGGCATCCCCATCTGTGGGTCGACCCAGCTCAGGTGCGGCCACGGATCGACGCAGCATTGGCCGCCGGCGGCACACTCGTCAGCGACCAGGGCGCGCCGTCCACCTGGGTGCTGTCCGACCCCGATGGCAACCAGCTCTACCTGTGCACCTGGCAACCAGGCACCAGTTCCCTGTGCGATTCGCAATACCGGCCCGGAGGAACCAACTGGATCGACCGAAGCTGACACAGTACGAGCCGGCGGGCGGGGTCAGACGTCTTCTACCTGGCGTTGGTATTCGTTGCCGGTGTCGAAGAAGGTGTCGAGGTACTCCTCGGGTGGAAGGTCGCTGTTGCGGATCAGGGAGTAGACCTCGGTGCCCGAGAGGATCACATTGATGTCGTCGCCTAGATAGAAGCATTGGGCGAGCCCGAGATAGACCCACTGGGAGTCCTCGATGTACTCCTCGGCCTCGTCCTCGGCCAGTTCGATCGCCGTCTCGAAGTCGCTTGCCTGCCAGAGCGTGATCCGCTCCTCGTACGGCGACTCACTTTCCTGTGCGTCCACCAACTGGAAAACACACCGCACGCTGTACCAGCCCATTGCCCACCCCCGGCGTCGTCTTCCTGACCCACGACATTAGCCCGAAACCACCGCCTGATGTGCAGAGTTCCGCAAGATGTCGGCGGTCGACTCGTCGGCCGGCAGGAACGCTTCCAGCCGCAGCTCGGAAAGCGTCACATCGGTCGCTG
This sequence comes from Kribbella sp. NPDC006257, assembly GCF_040613535.1. Lineage (NCBI taxonomy): Bacteria > Bacillati > Actinomycetota > Actinomycetes > Propionibacteriales > Kribbellaceae > Kribbella > Kribbella sp. NPDC006257. The sequence goes on along the minus strand of NZ_JBEXSJ010000007.1, from coordinate 21,319 downwards.
TGGCGAAGGAGGTCAAGGTGGTCAACAGCCGCAGTACGCCGCCCGCCGTCTCCAGTTCGAGCGGGATCGCGAAGCCGATGTGATCCGGACCGGGCGGCGTGTCCGGTACGTAGCCGGCGAGCTCTGCGATCAGCGCGTCGAGCTTGGGATCCGCGCTGCCCGCGGCCTTCGTCCTGAGGTTGTCGAGGATGTGGCGTCCCCAGTCGCTCAGGTTGTGCACGCGCCGAGCCATCCCGTCGGGATGCAGCATCACCCGGAGCAGGTTGACCGGCGGTTCCAGTAACCAACCAGGTACGCCGTCGGTCAGCACCGAGATGGCGGTGTTTGAAGCTAGCAGTTCGCCGTACGGGCGGAGGACGACGGCCGGGTAGGGGAGATGCCCGTCGAGCACCCGCTGAAGGGCCTCCCGGACAGGGCGGATCAACGGATCGTCCAACCCTGACTCAGTGAAGACAGGAGCGAAGCCGGCGGCGTGGAGCAGCGTGTTGCGTTGCCGCAGCGACAGTCCGAGCGATTCGCCCAGCCGGATCACCATCGCCCGGCCGGGCTTCGAGCGCCCCTGCTCGATGAAGCTCAGGTGCCGCTGCGTGGTGCCGGCCCTTAGCGCCAACTCCAGCTGGCTCACCCGGCGCGTGGTTCGCCATCGACGCAGCTCGGCGGGGAAAGCAAAAGGAGGAGAGGCGCTCATGGGCCCAGTTGTATCCGGTCGGACCGACAGTCAGCGATTCCCTGGAGGGAATTGCCGCCGGACACCCCGTTGACGACTGTTGACCTCACAACAGCGACCGAGGAGAACGATGAAGAGCTACCACCTGACAGCCGGCGGCGGTATCGAGGGACTGCAGGTTCGCAACCATCCCGACCCGACACCCGGGCCCGGCCAGGTTCTGGTCAGTATTCGCGCCAACGGCCTCAGCCTGCGGGAGTTGAAGGTGCTCGACGGCCAGTACCCGCTGCCGATCACCGACGGCGTGGTCGCCGGATGCGAAGGCGTCGGCGAGGTGGTCGCGGTCGGCACCGGCGTACGGCGGACGAAGGTCGGCGACCGGGTCGCCGCCACCGTCTTCCCGCACTGGCTGGACGGACCGTTCACTCTCCTGTACGCCGACCAGCTGGGCAGTTCGCTCGACGGAATGTTCACCGAGCTGGCCGTGCTCGACGAACTCGCCGTCGTCGCGATCCCCGAGCATCTGTCGTACGACGAGGCAGCCGCGTTGCCGCTGATCGCGTTGACCGCCTGGAACGCGCTGACCGGCGGACGCGGTCTGCAAGCCGGCGAATCGGTCCTGACGCTGGGAACGGGCGCTGTCTCGCTGGCCGCAGTTCAGCTGGCCAAGTTGGCCGGCGCCGAGGTGATCGCCACGTCGTCCAGCCCTGCCAAGGCCGATCGGCTCAAGGCGCTGGGTGCCGACGCGGTGATCGACTACAGCCAGAACCCGAGCTGGTCCGACGAAGTCCGCGCTGTCACCAAGGGCCGGGGAGTCGACCACGTGATCGACCCGGTCGGCATCATCGACCAGTCGGTCCGGTCGGCCGCTATCGGTGGCGAGGTCACGCTGATCGGTGCGTCCCAGGGCCAGCAGGCGAAGGCCGAACCGTTGGCAGCGGCAACCATCTTCCAGACCGGCGCAGCGGTCAGAACCATTGCCGTCGGCAACCGCGCACAGTTCCTCGAGATGAACCGGGCCATTGCCGTCGGCAACCTACATCCAGTGATCGACCGCACTTTCAATTTCAGCGAACTACCCGAGGCCCTGACCTACTACCGCCAGGGCAAATTCTTCGGACGGGTGATCGTCAGCCATTAAAATCAGAAGCCCCGGTGCCGTCCCCTGCACGGCGGCACCGGGGGTTCCGGTCAGGTGATCTGGATGAGCTTCTGGGACTCCGCAGCGTTGCGCGAAGCCTCGGCCTGGGCGGCGGCCTTCGCGATCGAGTCGCCGGCGTGCTGTTTCCACCACTCCTGGCCCTCGGCAGGCAAGGTGTCGATCGGGTCGTAGTACTCGTACGTGCGGTTCAGCGCTTCCGGATCCTGCTGCTCGATGCCGGTGCGGTAGTTCTTCTTCCAGTACGAGATGCCGCGCACCTCGTCGTACTCCGACAGCTGGTGCACCCAGCGCTTCCCGACGTACGGCACGTCGCAGACGATCCGCGGCGTCGCGAACCCGGGCAGGTAGCCGAGGATCCCGTGCTGCAGATGCTGCGCGTCGCGCACAGAGACCCGCCAGTGCTCCGAGAACGGGATCATGTCGCACATGTAGAAGTAGTACGGCGTGATGGTGGCGCCGTCGAGCAATGCGAAACAAAGGTCCAGCAGCTGCGGCACCGAGTCGTTCACGCCGCGCATGAGCACGCCCTGGTTCCGTACGTCGCGCAGACCCGCCTCGAACATCGCCTTGGTCGCCTCAGCCACCAGGGGAGTCACGGACTGAGCCGCGTTCACGTGCGTGTGCATGGCGATCATCACGCCACGCTGCCGGCCGAGCAGAGCGACCCGCTCTACACCGGCACGGACGTCGTCGGACAGCCAGTGCTGCGGCATCCCCATCAGCGCCTTGGTGGCCAGCCGGATATCCCGGATGTTCTCGATCTCCAGCAGACTGGTCAGGAACGACTCGAGTCGCGGCCAGGGCATGTTCGCCACGTCGCCACCGGAGACGACCACGTCGCGGACGCCCGGCGTACGGCGCAGGTAGTCGAGCATGTCGTCGAGGCGCTGCTGCGGCTTGATCGTGAACTTCAGCTTGTCGATCACCGGCGTCGAATTGCCGACCAGGTCCATCCGGGTGCAGTGACCGCAGTACTGCGGGCAGGTCGGCAGGATCTCCGCGAGCACCTTGGTCGGGTAGCGGTGGGTCAGTCCCTCGGTCGCCCACATCTCGTGCTCGTGCAGCGAGTCCCGGGTCGCGTGCGGGTGCGATGCCCAGTCGGTACGCCGGTCGGTGAACATCGGCAGCATGTACCGGCGGACCGGGTCCGCATAGAAGGCTGCCGTGTAATCGTCCGAACCCTCCGGGACGATCGTGTTCAGCATCTGCGGCGGCAGCAGCATCGACATCGTCGCGCGCTCGGCCTGGTCGCGCTCCAGGTCCTCGTAGACGCGCTCCTCGAGCAGGTGGCCCATCACGTCACGCAACTGCTTCACGTTCTTCACGCAGTGCGACCGCTGCCACTGGACCGAGCGCCATTCCTCGGCGGTCACGTCCTTGAACCCGGGCATCCGGGTCCAGTCGGGCTCGACGAGCTCGGCCCGGCGATAGGCGTACGGCTGCTCGTTCGGTGTTTCACCGTTCAGGGCGGCAGCTGCAAGCTCCGGGCTGATCAGATCGGTCACGAGTCCTCCAAAGGGGCTCACTGCGGTGGTCTCATGCGAGGATAGCGATAGAACTTACGGTAGATCCAATAGAACACCGCAAGATGTCCTCTATATCTCCTCCAGAGTAGTATTTTGCGCGGCCACGACGAAGTCTGGCCGCAACCGTGTCTCAAGGAGGCTTCGTGCCGAACACCCCCGGTTCACCTGTCGGACTGCATCGCGTGCTGGAACCGGCGGGCGTGCTGCCGCAGGCCGCGCTCAAGCTGGACGCGCGCCCTGAGCTGTGGCCGGACGAGATCCGGATCTCGGTCGAGCGGCTGAATCTCGACGCCGCGTCGTACCGCCAGCTCGCCGAGGCTCACCAGCACGACGGCGAGGCGGTGAAGCAGGCGGTGCTCGGGATCATCGCCGAGCGCGGCAAGATGCAGAACCCGGTGACCGGTTCCGGTGGGATGCTCGTCGGCGTGGTCGACGAGGTCGGCCCGGAGTCGCCACTCGGCGTACAGAAGGGTGACCGGGTCGCCACGCTGGTGTCGCTGACCCTCACCCCGCTGCAGATCACCGACAACCTCGAGAAGTGGGACGGCCGCAGCGAGCAGGTTCCGGCCGCGGGGCACGCGATCCTCTTCGCCCGCTCGATCGTCGCGAAGCTCCCGGACGACCTGAAGCCGGAGCTCTCGCTGGCCGTGATGGACGTCTGCGGCGCCCCCGCTCTGACCGCGCGGGTAGTGGCTCAGTATGTCGACAAAGGCATAAAGCCTGTCGTGTCAGTAATTGGCGGCGCAGGGAAATCCGGCTCGCTCTCGCTGGCCGCGGCCCGCCACGCCGGCGCCGCGAGAACCATCGGCATCGTCCCGTTCGAGGCGGAGAAGACCCGCCTCGAAGCAGCAGGTATCGCCGACGTGGTTGCTCTCGCCGACGCCCGCGACCCGGTAGCGCTCGCCCAAGCAGTCGAGGCCCAAGGGGGACCGGCGGACATCACGGTCGTCTGCGTCGACGTACCGGGGTGTGAGCACGGCGCAGTGCTGTCCACGGCGGCCGGCGGCACGGTGATCTTCTTCTCGATGGCCACCTCGTTCTCGGCCGCGGCGCTCGGCGCGGAGGGTCTCGCGGCGGACGTGACGATGCTGGTCGGCAACGGGTATGTGCCCGGCCACGCGGCCTACGCGATGGAGCTGCTCCGCTCGGAGCGGGGTGTCCGGGAGCTGTTCGAGGGCAGGCTCGCCGCGGAGGGGCAGGATTAGCCCTGTGCGCACACTTCTGACCAACGGTTCCGTCTACTCACCCGCCGACCCTCATGCCACCGCGATCGCCTTCGACGACGGCGTGGTCAGCTGGCTCGGCGACGACACCAGCGCCGCGGCGTACGCGACCGGCGCCGACGAGGTCATCGATCTGCGGGGCAAGCTGGTCACGCCCGCCTTCGTCGACGCCCACGTCCACACGGCCCAGACCGGTGCCCTGCTGACCGGACTCGACCTGGCCGGTACGACGAATCTCACCGAAGCACTCGACCGGCTCGCGGCCTTCGCAGCGAACCTCGCGCCGGACGCGGTCATCGACGGCTCCGGCTGGGACGAGACCAAGTGGCCCGAAGGCCGTCCGCCGACGAACGCCGAGCTGGACCGCGCCGCCGACGGCCGCCGCGTCTACCTCTCCCGCGTCGACGGCCACTCCGGCGTCATTTCCTCTGCTCTCTCGAAGGCCGTCCCCGATCTGGAGGGCTACGCCGGCTACGACGCGAACGGCAGGGTCGAGCGCGACGCACACCACGCGGTACGGGATGCATTGAGCGAGCTCGTCGGACCGGAGCAGCGCCTCGCCGACGCACGGGCAGCCGTCAAGGCGATGGGCGAACGCGGGATCGGTGCCTTCCACGAGATGGCCGCCCCGCACATCGGCCCGCTCTGGGAGCTCCCGCTGGTTCGCCAGGCCGCCGAGGAAGCCGGTCTCGCCGCGACGCTCTACTGGGGCGAACCGGGTGTCTTCGAGAACGTCACGCAGTACGGGCTTGCAGGCCTGGCAGGCGACCTCAACGCCGACGGCGCCCTCGGCTCCCGTACTGCGGCGCTGCGCGACCCGTACGCCGATCGCGCGGATCACCGCGGCCATGCCTACCTCAGCGCCGAGCAGATCGCCGAGCACGTGATCGCCTGCACCGAGCGCGATCTCCAGGCCGGCTTCCACTGCATCGGTGACGCCGCCCTCGACAACATCGCCCGCGGCTTCGAACTCGCCGCCGAGAAGGTCGGGGTGCAGGCCCTGGTCGCCGCCCGGCACCGGCTCGAACACGTCGAGATGGTCGACGACGCCGCGATCGCCACGCTGGCCCGCTGCGGCGTCGTCGCAAGCGTCCAGCCGATGTTCGACGGCCACTGGGGTGGCCCGGACGGCATGTACGCCGAACGCGTCGGCGACCGCTGGAAGGGTATGAACCCGTTCGGCTCACTGGCCCGCGCGGGCGTCGTACTGGCCTTCGGCTCCGATGCGCCGGTGACCGAGCTGGGTGGCTGGGAAGCTGTCCGCGCGGCGGCGTTCCACCACGACACCGACCAGCGGATCACTGTCCGGGCCGCGTTCGCCGCGCACACCCGGGGCGGCTGGCGTGCGGCCGGGATCGACGACGCCGGAGTGCTCGCCACCGGGACGGCCGCGACCTACGCGATCTGGGAGAGCGACGCCGACCTGGTCGTGCAGACCCCGGACCAGCGGGTCGCCGCGTGGTCGACGGATCCGCGCGCCGGCGTACCGGTTCTGCCTGATCTGAGCGCCGAGGCGCCGGTGCCTGTTTGCCGACGGACCGTGGTTGACGGCCGTCTCGTGTACGACGCAGAAGGATGGTCCTCGTGACCCGTGCAGCGAAGAAGCTCGACCTCGATCCGGTCACCGTCCGGAAGGCCCGCAGTCTGGCCCGCAAGGCCGGCAAGCCGATCGTCAACATCGCCAAGCAGCACACCACAGTCTCGGTCGAACGCGCCGTACTGCGGTTGGCCGGGCTCGCGGGTGCCGACAGCGAGGGCATCCCGTGGGTGAACCGGCTGGCCGACACCGTGCGCGCCGATGTCGGCCTGGAGCACGGTCTGTCCTTGCCGGTCTGGGACGCCCTGCTCCGCGGTGAGGCAGAGGACCTGTCGGTGCTCGCCCAGAAGGCGGCATCCGGTTCGGTGACGTTCCGGCTGCCGGAGGGCAAGGACGCAGTACGAGCCCGTACTGCGGCTCGCCGGGCGGCCGCGGCCGGTCTGAAGAAGGTCGATGCCCGACGCAAGGAACGCGACCGGTTGATCAAGCGGCACGGTGACCCCGAGCAGCGGCCGTGGATCTACCTGATCGTTGCCACCGGCGACATCTACGAAGACATCCCGCAGGCGCAGGCGGCCGCGCGCGCCGGTGCGGACATCATCGCGGTGATCCGGTCGACCGGGCAGTCGCTGCTCGACTACGTGCCCGAGGGTGCGACCCGTGAGGGTTTCGCCGGGACGTATGCGACCCAGGAAAACTTCCGGCTGATGCGGGCCGCGCTGGACGAGTCATCGCGCGAACTCGGCCGCTACATCCGGCTGACCAACTACGCGTCCGGGCTGTGCATGCCGGAGATCGCGACGCTGGCTGGGCTGCAGCGGCTGGACATGATGCTGAACGACTCGATGTACGGGATCCTGTTCCGCGACATCAACCCGATCCGGACGTTCGTGGACCAGCGGTTCAGCCGGCAGATCCACGCCCGTGCGGGGATCATCATCAACACCGGCGAGGACAACTACCTGACCACCGCCGACGCGGTCGAGGCCGCGCACACGGTGACGGTGTCGCAGCTGCTGAACGAGTACTTCGCCAAAGAGGCCGGACTTGAGGACTGGCAGCTCGGGCTCGGGCACGCGTTCGAGATCACTCCGGAGATCCCGGACTCGTTCCGGATGGAGCTGGCGCACGCGATGCTTGCCCGGCAGCTGTTCCCGGACGCGCCGCTGAAGTGGATGCCGCCGACCCGCCACATGACCGGCGACGTGTTCCGCGGCTACCTGCTGGACGGCTTCTTCAACCTGGTCGGCGCGATGACCGGGCAGGGCATCCTGCTGGTCGGCATGATGACCGAGGCGGTCGTCACGCCGTGGATCTCCGACCGCGACCTGGCCCTGCAGAACGTCCGCTACGTACTAGGTGCCGCTGGCAACCTTCATGAGGACTTCCATCCGGCTCCGGACGGCTTCATCGCGAACAGGGCACGCCAGGTGCTGGGGGAGTCCATCGACCTGCTCGAGCGGATCGTCGACGACGGCCTGCTGAACGCGATCGGCGACGGCACCTTCGGGCTGATGAAGCGCCCGCAGGACGCCGGCCGCGGCCTGGACGGCGTGGCCCGCCGCTCCTCGGAGTACTACAACCCGGCGATCGAACTGCTCGAGGAGGCACAGTGAGCATCATTCGTCCCTATGGGGACACCACCGGTGACGGCATGGTGCAGATGTCGTTCACGTTGCCGATCCCGCACGACAAGCGGGCCGAGGGCGCCGCGATCCAGCTGGCCAACAAGATGGGCATGGACCCCGCACTCGTCGTGCACGCCAAGCCGATGGGGCCGGACTTCACCTTCTTCGTCGTCTACGGGCCGGTGAACCACCTGGTCGACACCGACAAGGTCGAGGTGATCGAGCGGGACTACCCGCTGCTGTCGCCGAAGGACGCCAACCTCGCCATCCGCAAGGGCTTGCGTCGCCGGCTGACCGTCGTCGGTGCGTGCATCGGGACCGACGCGCACACGGTCGGGATCGACGCGATCATGAACATCAAGGGGTTCGCGGGGGAGAAGGGGCTGGAGTACTACCGGGAGCTGAAGGTGGTCAACCTCGGCGCCCAGGTCGCCGTACCGGAGCTCGTCCGCCGCGCGAAGGCGGAGAAGGCCGACGCGATCCTCGTCTCCCAGGTCGTCACCCAGCGCGAGGCGCACGTACTGAACACCAAGGAGATGTCGGCGGCCTTCCGGGAGGCGTACACCGAGGAGTCGCGACCCGTATTGGTTGCCGGCGGCCCCCGTTTCACCGAGGCGATGGCCGGTGAGCTCGGCGTCGACCGCGTGTTCGGCCGCGGTACGACGCCGGGTGAGGTCGCCAGCTATCTCGTCGATGCCCTCGTCACCCGCCGCAAGCACGCACCGGTTCGGAGAACTGCATGACCAAGGCAACTATCGGCCTGTCCGTCACCCATCGCCGCTACATCCCGTACAGCCACGCGCACTATGCCGGCAACCTCGTCGACGGCGCCTATGTGCTGGGCCTGTTCGGCGATGTCGCGACCGAGGTCTGCATCCAGGCCGACGGAGATGAAGGATTGTTCGCTTCCTACTCGGACGTGCAGTTCCTGCAGCCGTTGCGGGCCGGCGATGTGGTGGAGGCGACGGCAACGATCACCCGGGTCGGCAACCGCAGCCGCGAGCTCTCGTTCGTCGCCCGGGTCGTCTGCCGGGGTCGCGCCGACCTGTCCGAGTCGGCCGCCGAGGTGCTCGCGGAGCCGCTCGAAATCACCCGGGCGACCGGGACTGTCGTCGTACCGGCCGGACAAGGTTGAGTGACGTTTTAGTTGCCCTGGGTAACGATTACGTGGCGTGCCGAGACGGCTCTGTAACGTAACCTCGATCACCGAGCGTCGATTTGCCTGGCAGTACAGGCGAAAGTGTTACAACGACTCCTTGGAGCCTGCGCAGAGGTTGACACCGTCGCCGCGAGCGAGCATCGTTTTGGGAGTCGTCATATCCCGTTTGTCCAACGGTTCAACGAAGTTCGGCCACCGGATGATCCCGCGACGCTGACCAGGCCAGTGCCAGGCTTGAGTCGACGGGGGCTGAGATCGCCGGTGGTTAGCCCCCCGCGGGGCAGAGGTGGAAGAGGCTCGGCGCCCAGTAGACAACAGCCGGGTGGCTCGCATCCAGCGGCCAGCCGGTTGGTCCGAAGGCCCGCCGAGCCTCTTTCCTTTTGTCTGCGTTTCGGGTGTGGGCGGTCTCGGATCTCGTCTCGCACATCTTCCGGCTACTGACCGGATACATCTGCCGTGCCCGCTCGTTGTACCGTCATCCGACCGGCGTCTGCCGGGTCGGTGAGGCGAAGGGGTACGCGCGTGGAGCGGCTGAGGGCGTTGGGTCGGCTACTACCCAGGGTGATCGTTGCGGTGGCGGCCGGCTGCGGCCTCGGGCTGATCTACGAACCGCACGACCACCCGTGGCTCGTGCTGCTCGCGATCCCACTCTTCCTGGCGACGCTGAACGGCGTCTCGATGAAGGGCGGCTTCCTGGTCGGCTCCGGCTTCGGCATCGCCTACTACCTGGTGCTGGTGCCCTGGATCAAGGTCATCGGCGGCGACGCCACGATCGCCCTCGCGGTCCTGGAGGGCCTCTTCTACGGCGTCTTCGGTGCGCTCGCCAGCCAGACCCTCAAACACCGTCTCTGGATGCTCTGGATCCCGTGCCTGTGGGTGGGCACCGAATTCGCGACCGGCTCCGTCCCGTTCGGCGGCTTCCCCTGGGCCCGGCTGGCCTGGGCGTTCTCCGACTCCGCGATCGGCCGGCTCGCGGCGTACGTCGGGATCGCGGGTCTCAGCTTCATCCTCGCGCTGCTCGGCGTCCTCGTGTACGCCGTACTGCGTCGCCGCAGCGCCTTCAGCCTCCGGTTGGTCTCGCTGGTGGTCGGAGTCGCGATCATCGGCCTCAGTTCACTGATCTCCCTGTCGACCGCAGGCAACGGGAAGACCGTGACGGCCGCGATGGTCCAGGGCAACGTGCCGGGCAAGGGACTGGAGTTCCTCGGCCGCGCCCGGACCGTGACGAAGAACCACATGAACGCGACGCTCGATCTGGAGAAGCAGGTCGAGGCCGGCTCGCAGGTGAAGCCCGACCTGGTGATCTGGCCGGAGAACTCCACCGACATCGACCCGTACAAGGATGCCGAGACGCGGCAGGACATCGAGACCGCAGTACAGGCGGTCAAGGTGCCGATCCTGGTCGGTGCCGTCACCGAGGGGCCAGGCCCGAACGAGCGGCAGACCACCGGAATCGTCTGGGACCCGGCGACCGGGCCCGGCCAGCGGTACGCGAAGCGGCACCCGGTGCCGTTCGGTGAGTACATCCCGTTCCGCGACCAACTGCTGCCCTACATCAAGCGGCTGGAGATGATCGGCCGGCAGACCGCACCCGGCGTCGGGCCGGGCATCATGCCGATCCGGGGGACCACCTACGGCGACCTGATCTGCTTCGAGCTCGCCTACGACAACGTCGTGTCGGACGTGGCGAAGGGCGGCGCGCAGGTGCTCATCGTGCAGACCAACAACGCGACGTACGGCGGGACGGGTCAGCCGGAGCAGCAGTTCGCGATCACCCGGATGCGCGCGATCGAGACCGGCCGGACCGTGCTGATCGCGTCGACCAGCGGGATCTCCGGCGTGATCCGGCCTGACGGGACGGTCGAGCACAAGTCGGGGCAGTTCGTCTCCGACGTGTACGTCGCCTCGGTTCCGGTCCGCGACGCGAAGACGCTGGCAACCACGCTCGGCGGCTGGCCGCAGTGGATCTTGTCCGGCCTGGGGATCATGGGAGCAGCGCTGGCGTTGCTGGCGCGGCGCAACCGCAAGACCGCCGACCCGGGCACCCCGCCGGCGCCGGCACCGGATCGCTAAGCCGTGCCTGTCTAGGAGGAGCCGAGAACTGATGCCGTGGTTCATCGCTGCCGCGTTGCTGCTGGTCCCGATCATCGAGATCTACGTGATCATCCAGGTCGGCCAGGTGATCGGCGGCTGGCCTACGGTCGGGCTGCTGCTGGTCGAGAGCGCCCTCGGCGCCTGGATCATCAAGCGGGAGGGTCGGCGCGCCTGGAACGCCCTCCAGACGGCGCTGAAGACCGGCCGGATGCCTGGTCGCGAACTGGCCGACGCCGCCCTGATCCTGGTCGGCGGAACCCTGCTGCTGACCCCGGGTTTCGTCACCGACCTCTTCGGCTTCTTCTTCGTGCTCCCGTTCACCCGCCCTCTCGCCCGCAAACTCCTGACCGGCTTCGTCAGCCGCCGGGTCGTCACCCAACTAGGTGACAACCCCCTCACCGGCTTCATCCCCGGCAGCTTCCAGCAGCCCCCTCGCCAGACCTCAGGCGACGTCATCCAAGGCGAGGTCATCGACCCCGACCGCCCCCACGACAAACCCCCCACCACCTGACCCAAAGGTTACGTCCGAAGAAGTGGACCACACGTCCCTCCACTTCTTCGGACGTAAGCGCCGGAGGCCCTGCGGGTGGCGGGGATCTCGTCAGGCATGACGAACGGGCCGTCACCAGGAGTGTGGTGACGGCCCGTTCGGCGTTCTATCAGGCGGTGCGCTTGGTGGTGGTGCGGGTGCGGTGCAGGTGGGCGGGGCCGATCTCGCCGGAGCGGAGCAGGGCTACTCGCTCGGCGAGCAGTTCCTCGAGTTCGGAGATGCTGCGCCGTTCGCGGAGCATGTCCCAGTGCGTGCGGGCCGGCTTCTCCTGCTTCGGCTCCGGCTTCTCACCGGTCGAGCGAGCGGCCTCGCTGCCGCAGTGCGGGCACTCCCAGATCGCGGGCACCTCGGCGTCGTGCGCCATCGTGACCTCGACCACATGGCCGCGCGGGCAGTCGTAAGTGATCATCTGGCGCGGCGCGAACTCGACGCCGCGGTCATCCTCGAAGCTGACCCCACCCAGCCCCGAACCACGCAGTACGCGATTAGACATGTCAAACCTCCGAGATTCGTCATCCGTGCCAACGGTCGGCCGACCCGGATCATTCCCATTTTGGCATGCCCGCGCCCCAGGTTCGCACCTGACAGCACCGTCATCACGCCGTGTCATCGGGTGTTCACAAATCACTGTGTGTCGCAGGCCACAGCACCCACCCAGTCGTTCGGACGCGAAAGTCCCCTGCCAGGTTCACAGCCAGTTGCCAGGAATCCGGCGACGATTCCTCAGCAAACGGCCCTAGCGTCTGGCTCCATGGTCCTCCCTCGCCACAAACTCCGTGGCCTCAGCGTGCTCAACGTGGCCCTGGTGGCCATCGTCCTGGCGATCGCCGTCAGCGCCTATCTGCTGTTCTTCAAGAGCGACTCGGAAGCGGCCAGTACGACGCGTCCGTCGACCACCGTGAGCCGCGGCGACGTGACCGCGAGCGTGAGTTCGAGCGGCACCCTGGCCAGCCCGCAGACCGCCTCGCCGCAGTTCGAGACCTCGGGCACGGTCACCGCGGTGCTGGTGAAGGTCGGCCAGGTCGTCGCGAAGGGCGCCGCGATCGCGCGGATCGACCCGGCCGCCGCACAACGCGCCGTACGGATCGCCGAGCAGAACCAAACTGCGTCGGCCGACTCGGTGACCGCCGCCGAGCAGACCCTCGAGGACGCCCAGGACGCCGTCGATGCGGCCGAGGCCACCCCGACACCGACGCCCTCGAACGGTCAGCAGACCCAGTCGCAGTCCGGTGGTCAGAGCCCCGAGGTCGCGCTGAGCAACGCCAAGGCGAGCCTCGCCCGGGCCAAGGCCGACAAGGAACAGGCCGACCAGAACCTCGAAGGCGCCCAGGCCGACCTGGCTGCGACCACGCTGAAGGCACCGATCGCCGGCACCATCACCGCGATCAACGGCTCGGTGGGCTCGGTCGCGGGCGGATCCAGTGGCAGCTCCGGCGGCACAGGAACCGGAGGCACCGGCGCGACCGGCAGCAGCGGATCGACCACCAGCTCGACCGCTTCCAGCGGCGGCTTCGTCGACATCTCGGACCTGAAGTCCCTGCAGGTGGTCGCCTCCTTCCCCGAGGCCGACGCGATCAAGATCAAGGCCGGCCAGAGCGCCACCGTCACCCTGAACGCCGAGCCCGGCACGAACCTGACCGCCACCCTCGCCTCCGTCTCACCGACCCCGACCACCACCAACGGCGTGGTCTCGTACTCAGCCACCTTCTCGCTGGCGAAGCTGCCGGCCGGCGCGCGGATCGGGCAGACCGCGAACGTCTCGGTCCAGACCGCGAAGGCGACGAACGTCCTCTACGTCCCGAGTACCGCGATCGTCACCAGCGGCACCAGCCACACGGTGACGATGGCCGACGGCTCCGGCACGCGCGACGTACAGATCGGCGTCCGCGGCGACAGCTTCACCCAGATCACCTCCGGCCTGAACGAGGGTGACCGGATCGAGCTGATCCAGGGCGCCATCGGCTCCGGTACGGCGGGTGGCGCGGGCGCGGGCCGCACCGGTCAGCTCCCCGCAGGCCAGTTCCCCGCCGGTGGCTTTGGTGGCGGTACGGGCGGAGGCGCCAATCGTGGCCGCTGACGCCGTCATCGACGTACGGAACGTCTCCAAGACCTACGGCGCGGGGGAGACCGCTGTCCACGCGCTCCGGGGCGTCTCATTGAAGGTCGAAGCCGGCGAGTACGTCGCGGTGATGGGATCGTCGGGCTCCGGCAAGTCGACCTTGATGAACATCCTCGGCTGCCTCGACGTGCCTACTCGCGGCGAGTACTGGCTGGACGGCACGAACGTGGCCGGACTGACCGAGGACCAGCAGGCTCTCGTCCGCGGCCGCAAGATCGGCTTCATCTTCCAGTCCTTCAACCTGATTCCCCGTACGACGGCGATCGCGAACGTCGAGCTCCCGCTCACCTACGCGCACCTACGCCGCAGCGAACGCCGGCAGCGAGCCCGACGGGCACTGGAGCTGGTCGGCCTGGCCGACCGCGAGGACCACCGGCCGAACGAGCTGTCCGGCGGTCAGCAGCAGCGGGTCGCGATCGCCCGGGCACTAGCCACCGGACCGCGGATCCTGCTGGCCGACGAGCCGACCGGCAACCTGGACGCGCACTCGACCGACGAGGTGCTCGGGATGTTCGACGAGCTGAACAGCGAGGGCCGGACCGTCGTGGTGATCACCCACGAGACCGAGGTCGCCCAGCATGCCCGCCGGCTCGTCACGTTCTCCGACGGCCGGATCGTCTCCGACGAGGTGACCCGCTGATGTCGCCTCGCGACCTGTTCGGGGCCGCCCTGCGCGGTCTCGGCGCGAACAAGATGCGCTCGCTGCTCACCATGCTCGGGGTGGCCATCGGCGTCGGCGCGGTCATCGTGCTCGTTGCTGTCGGCAACGGCTCCGGGAAGGCCGTGCAGGACCGGCTCGAGGCGATGGGGACCAACCTGCTCACCGTCTCGACTACCGGTGGTGGCGGCGGGTTCCAGCGCGGGCAGGCCGGTCCGGCCGCGCAGCAGTACAGCCTGACTCTGAGCGACGCGAGCGCACTCGCCGACGACCGGCTCGCCCCCGATGTGGCCGCGGTCGCGCCGGTGATGACAAGTTCCGGTACGGCGACCAACGGCGACGTCAGCTACACCATCAACCAGGTGATCGGCACGACTCCGGAGTACATGCCGGCAACGAACACACCGGTCGGTACCGGCGCCTCGTTCACCAAACAGGACGTGGACACCACCCAGCGGGTGATCCTGCTCGGTCAGACCGCGGCCAGTGAACTCTTCGGCCGGCCCAACTCGGCAGTCGGGCAGACGATCAAGCTCGGTGCGGTCGACTTCACCGTGCTCGGCGTACTGGCGAGCAAGGACAGCACCGGCTTCAACGATCCGAACGCGACCGCGATCGTGCCGATCAGCACGCTCCGCGCGACCCAGGCCGGGTACGGCGCGTTGAGTCAGATCGTCATCCAGGCCGCGGACAAGGACAAGGTCGACACCGCCCAGGCGGAGGTCACCCAGTTGCTGACCGCACGCCATCAGGTGCCGGCGACAACGACCTCGCCGTTCCGGATCCAGAACTCCGCGCAGATCCTGCAGACCAGCCAGGACACCGCGGCGACCTTCACCGCCCTGCTGGCGACGGTGGCCGCGATCAGCCTGATCGTCGGTGGCATCGGCGTCACGAACATCATGCTGGTCACCGTCACCGAGCGGACCCGCGAGATCGGCATCCGCAAGGCGCTCGGCGCCCGCCGGCGGGCGATCCTCGGTCAGTTCCTGATCGAGGCCACCCTGCTGAGCCTGCTCGGCGGGACGGTCGGCGTGATCGCCGCGCTGATCGTCAGCCGGTTCCAGCTGGCCGGTGTCCAGCCGGTGCTGGTGCCCTCGTCGATCGCGCTCGCCTTCGGCGTGTCCGCCGCCGTCGGGCTCTTCTTCGGCAGCATGCCGGCCCACCGGGCTGCCGGTCTCCGTCCCATCGATGCACTCCGCCACGAATGAGAGAGGCTCACTCATGAGCACGCCCCAACAGTCACCCGACGAGTTCCAGCAGATCGGCAGCGACGACGAAGTCAACGAGGCGCTGAAGCCGAAGAAGACCCTGAACCTGCCGACCGCCACCGCCGTCCTGGCCGGTGTCGTGGTGCTCGCGATCGGGCTCGCCGGCGGCGCTGGGCTGCATGCAGCTTTCGCGAAGGACAGTACGCCGACCGCGCAGGCCGGAACGGGTCGCGGCTACGGCGGATTCCGGGGCCAGGGAACTGGGCAGCCCGGCCAAGGCGGCGGTGCGGGCGGCAGTGCAGCGATCGGCACGGTGGTGTCGGCGAACGACACTCAACTGGTGGTCAAGACCCAGAACGGCGACGTGACGGTCAAGCTGACCGGCGACACCACGATCGACATCACCAGCAAGGGCACAGCGGGTGACCTGAAGGCGGGGGAGCAGGTGGTCGTCAGCGGTCAGACCTCGAACGGCACCCTCACCGCGACCACCGTCCGCCAGGGCGGCACCGGCTTCGGCCCCGGCGGCCGCAACCCCAGCGCCACCCCGTCCAACTGACCTCCACACCGGGACCAACCCAGGAGCCCCCCTCGAACTGACCTCACCGCACTGGGACCAGCCCGAGTGGAAGCCGACCCTGACCGGCTTCCACCCGGGCTCTTGTTTGCCCAGAGCTCCGATGACTTATTGACGCTGCGGCTTGGAAAGCGCTATCTTCCGACGAAATGAGGCACAAAAAGTACTAATTTGCCTCTTCGTTGACAGGAGAAGCTGGCATGTCGAGGTCGTTGAGATGGGTCGCCGCGGGCGCCGTAGTACTGAGTGTGGCTGGTTGTGGGGCGGGTGGCGCCAAGCCGGTGGCGCAGGACCCGAAGGCTCCGCTGGAGCTGTGGACCCGGACCACCCCTGGGGGTGACGGCGAGAAGGGGATGAAGAAGCTGGCCGCCGCCTTCGAGGCGGCGACCGGGCAGAAGGTCGAGGTGACCGCGATCTTCGACGACTTCGAGACCAAGCTGTCCCAGCGGGCGGCACAGAAGGATCTGCCGGACCTGGTGCTGAACGACTCCTCGCAGCTCGGCACGATGCAGACCCAGGGCATCGTCCGCGAGGTCGACCTGAGCGCGATCAAGGGCAGCGACCAGCTGCTGGAGTCGGCGCTCGCGGTGGGCAAGGGCGGCGACGGCAAGACGTACGGCGTACCGTATTCCGCTCAGGCGAGTGCGCTGCTGATCCGCAAGGACTGGCGTGCGAAGACCGGGTTGCCGGTGCCGAAGACGTGGGATGACCTCGCGGCTCTCGCGAAGGCGTTCACCACGCAGGACCCCGATGGCAACGGGAAGGCCGACACCTTCGGCCTGGCCGTGCCCGGGTCGACCAAGCGTGGCTACGCCTCCTGGTACTTCTCGAACTTCCTCTGGGCCGGCGGCGGCGACTTCATCGCCAAGCAGGCCGACGGGAAGTACAAGCCCGCGATGTCGACCCCCGAGTCGGTGGCCGCGACCAAGTGGTTCCGCGACCTGGCCTGCAGCAGCAAGGTGATCCAGCCGGGTGCCGCGACGATGGACACGCCGCCCACCAACGAGACGTTCGAGGCAGGCAGGACCGGCCTGTACGTCGTGGGCCCGTACCTGCTGCCGCGGTTCGACGCCGGTCTCGGCAAGGACAAATACGAGGTCGTTCCGGTACCGAAGGGCCCGAAGGATTCGACCGTGCTCGCCGAGGGCGGCAGCGTCTACCTGATGGCCGGGTCGAAGAACGAGGCCGGGCAGAACGCGTTCGCCTCCTTCATGATCTCGGCCGACGGGCAGAAGCTCGGGATGGCCGGCCAGAAGGCGTTCAACGTGCAGTTGCCGGTGAACAAGACGGTCGACATCACCGCCGTCCGCAAGGACCCGCGCTGGAAGGTGTACGCCGACGCGTACCGCGACAGTGGCCGGTATGCCCCGTCGATCCCGAACTGGACCCCGGTACGCCAGGCGACCGCCGACACGGTGAACGCGTTGATCGCCGACTGCGGTCTCGACGTCACCAGTGAGCTCACCAAGCTGGACAAGAAGCTGGCCGAAACGCTCAGCCAGCAGGGCATTGCCGCATCATGAGCGTGCGCGAGGCGCCGGCCGCGACGGCTCCGCCCCCGATGGAACGCATGGGTCCTCCCGGCCGCAAGTGGCTGCCGGTACGGCGTACCGTCGGGCGCCGCGCTCGGGGCGGCGCTCAGCGGGGACGCAGGAGCGGCAAGTGGTGGGTGCCGTGGTTGTTTCTGGCGCCGGCGCTGATCCTCTTCACGTACTTCAAGTTCATCCCGATGGCACGGGCACTGGTGATGTCCGTGCAGGACGTGAAGCCGTACCTCGGCAACACCTGGGTGGGCACGGCCAACTACAGCGAGATCCTCGGTTCGGAGAGCTTCCGGTCCGCGACCTGGAACACGATCGTGCTGGCCGTCACGCAGACCGCCGGCTCGATGCTGCTCGGCTTCGGCCTGGCGTTGCTGGTCGAGGGGCAGACGCGGAAGTTGACCTTCATCCGGTCGGCGGCGTTCCTGCCGGTCGTCGTACCGATGGCCGTGGTCGCCGAGCTGTGGCGGATCATGTACCACCCGACGAGTGACGGTCTGCTCAACCACCTGATCGGGCTGGTCGGTCTCGGCCCGTCCGGGTTCATCAACGACCCGGACACGTCGCTCGCCTCGATCGCGGTCACCGGGATCTGGCGCGGCGCGCCGTACGACATGATGATCTTCCTCGCCGGCCTGGCCGGGATCGACCGGGGCCTGTACGAGGCGGCGATCGTCGACGGCGCCTCGACCAGGCGACGCATCCTGAACGTCACGCTGCCCGGGTTGCGGCCGGTGTTCGCGATCCTGTTCGTGCTCGCTGCCGTGCGCGGCTTCCGCAGCTTCACCGAGGTGTTCCTGCTGACCAACGGTGGGCCGAACGGTTCCACCGAAGTCGTGATGACGCTGATCTACAAGCTCGGGCTGGAACAGAACCGGCTCGGAGTCGGCTCGGCGGGCGCCGTCCTGCTGTTCGCCGCGACTCTCGTGCTGACGGTCTGCGTCCAGCTGCTCCGAAGGAGGAAGGCCGCATGAGCGCAGCGACCGAGACCGCGCTAGGTCTGACTGAGCGGAAAGGCATCACGGCGCGAGTGATCAAGGCCGTTGTGTACGCCGGCCTATTCATCGTCTTCGCCGGGCCGCTGCTCGCGTTGCTGGTGAGCTCTTTCAGTGAGGTGTCCGATCCGACGCAGTTGAGCGTGATCCCGCACCGGCCGACGCTGGACAACTTCCGGATCGCCTTCGACCACGGCGTACTGAAGTATCTGCTGAACTCCTTCTTCGTGGTCGGCTTCGGGCTGCTCCTGCAGGTCGCCGTCTCGGTGCTCGCCGGGTACGCGCTGGCCCGCAAGGTGTTCCCGCTGATGACGCTGGTGCTGGTGGCGATCCTGGCCACGATGATGCTGCCCGAGGAGATCCTCGCGCTGCCGTTGACCCTGGTGCTCGGCGACCTGCCGCTGCTGCACGTGAACCTGATGGGCACGCTGGCCGGGATGATCGTGCCGCTGGGCGCGTGGGCGTTCTCGATCCTGGTGATGACCGAGTTCATGAAGGACGTCCCGCGCGAGCTCGAGGAGGCGGCGCGGATCGACGGGGCCGGTGAGCTGCGGATCTTCGCCCAGATCATCCTGCCGCTGTGCCGGCCCGCGCTCGGCGTGATCGGGGTGTTCGGCTTCACGATGATCTGGGACCAGTATCTGCTGCCGTTGCTGGTGGCAACGAACTCTTCGTCGTACACGTTGCCGTTGGCGCTGCGGACCCTGCGGATCGATCCGGTGGTGACGCCGGGGGTGGTGATGGCGGCTTCGCTGCTGGCGCTGCTGCCGTCGGTGATCGTGTTCCTGCTCTTCCAGCGATCGTTCGCCCGCGGTCTCACGGCCGGTGCCCTGAAGGGATGAGTGTGATGAAGGATTGGTTCCGCCACGACCGGTTCGGCATGTTCGTCCACTGGGGGCTCTATTCGCTGGCGGCCCGGCACGAGTGGGTGAAGAACCGGGAGAAGCTCAGCGACGCGCAGTACCAGCGGTACTTCGATCGGTTCGACCCGGATCTGTACCGGCCGCGCGAATGGGCCTGGGCGGCGCGGTCGGCGGGGATGAAATACGTCGTACTGACAACGAAGCATCATGACGGGTTCTGCTTGTGGGACAGCGCGTTGACCGATTACAAGGTGACGAATACGCCGTACGGGCGGGATTTGCTGGATCCGTTCGTCGACGCGTGCCGGGCGGAGGGGTTGAAGGTCGGGTTCTATCACTCGTTGATCGATTGGCATCATCCGTCGTTCCCGATCGACGGATTGCATCCGCAACGCGATGACGACGAGGCCAAGGCCGAGCCGCGGGACCTTTCGAAGTACCGGGAGTATTTGTACGGGCAGGTGCGGGAACTGCTGACCGGGTTCGGGACGATCGACTATCTGTTCTTCGATTTCTCGTACGCCGGGCGGCCGCAGACCTGGGGCGGCAAGGGCGCGTCAGAGTGGGGTGCTGAGGAACTTCTTGCTCTGGTCCGATCGCTGCAGCCGGACATTCTGGTCAATGACCGGACTGGGCTTCCTGGGGATTTCGTGACGCCGGAGCAATACCAGCCGGCTGGTCCGATGGCCGGGTTGTGGGAGGCGTGCCAGACACTCAACGGAAGTTGGGGGTACGACCGGGACAACCACGACTACAAAGGCCCGGATCTGCTGCTGCGAATGCTGATCGACGGCGTTGCCAAGGACGGCAACCTGCTGCTGAACGTCGGCCCGACCGGGCGCGGTCTCATCGACCCCATCGCGCAGGCGACCCTGAAGTCGATCGGCGACTGGATGCACCTCCACGAACGCTCCATCTACGGCTGCGGTGCTTCACCCTTCGTCCCACCCGCCGACTGCCGCTACACCCAAAACGGCGACCGCCTCTACCTCCACCTCTTCAGCTGGCCTTTCCGCCACATCCACCTCCCCGACCTCGCCGGCCGAGTCTCCTACGCCCAACTCCTCTCAGACGCCTCAGAAATCCAGCTCGTAGAACCCGACCCCACCCGAGCCACCAACACCACGCCAGGCGCCCAACCCCCCGGCACCCTCACCCTCCAACTCCCCACCCACCGCCCCGACGTCGCCATCCCCGTCATAGAGCTCTTCCTCACCCCTCCCACCCAAGCTCCCGAGCCCCCAACCACCTCCTCCCCGGAGCTCTGAACACCCCATGCCCTGCCCCCACCCCCGACTTCCTGCCCCCACCTCCGAGTTCCTGGCCGGAGGTTCGGACAGGAACTCGGCCCCTCGGACAGCTTCTTGGGGGTTGGAACAGCGCATGCCATGTCCCCACCCCCGGTTTCCTGTCCTCACCCCCGCTTGCTACCTGAACCCCCCGCCTTCTGTCCGAACCACCAGCCTGTCCGAACCACCAGCCTGTCCGAACCACCAGCCTGTCCGAACCACCAACCTTTGTCCGAAGCCCCTCCTTCTGGTCCGGACCCCCAGGAACTTGACCATGGGGCGTGCACTCTCCCGGCCGCGATCCGGACAGTCTGACCGAACGTGACCTCCCCTTCCGCCTGAGCAGGAGTAGCCCATGGAACGTCGCAAATTTCTCGCCGCCGCTGGTGGTGTCGCCGTTGGCGCAGCGGGCCTCATCGCTGGTGTAGCCGGCGCCTCGGCCTCCAGCGCAACCGGATCCCCACGGATCGGCGGCCTCGCCCCCGCCGCCGATCCCGCCGGCCGCGGGGCCGGCGTCGGC